>NZ_CP023049.2:4201816-4501946 GCF_002285635.2 Chryseobacterium piperi
ATTTTTCTTTATAGAAAGTGATTTCGGAACACATGATCTAAAAAAGATAATTTCAAATATAGTCGTGATCTGTTTTGCAGGGTATTCACTTCTTACTGAAATGAGAAGAAGCAAGATCAGCGACCGCTTTATATTGGTCGATGGATTTATATTCCTGTATTATGCAGTATCTGTTTTTATATTTTTTATGCTGCGTCAGCTGAAAACTTTTTCTAATGATGAAGTTTATATGATCTGGGGAATGAATAATTTGTTATGTTCATTCTTGTATATATCAATCATTTATACCTTTTTAAAATTAAAGAAATAACCCTCAATATCAGCTTTTTTATTATTCTAATTATCGTTCTGGTAATTATTGTAGCTTTCGTATTGCTTGCTTATAAGTTCTTTATTGATCGTATTACTAAAGAAAAGAATGCTCAGTATGAGGCTGAGGTCCTTCATCAGAAAAGGTTGGTGCTGGAAAATATCAAAGCTCAGGAGGAGGAACGAAAACGAATTGCAGTAATGATCCATGATGACATGGGGAACAGGCTCAATATTCTCTCTTTATGGCTTAACAATCTGGATACAAAAGGAGATGAGCTCATTAAAAAAAACATTTACGGGCAGATGTCTGCTTTAATAGATTCAGCAAGGACGATATCCCATTCCCTTTACCCTGTGAACCTTGAATCGGTGGGGCTTGTTTTGTATATTGAAGAACTAATTGCGAATCTGTCCCATAAGATTCATATTTCATTGCATGTGGTTCCCGGTTATAAAAAGAAAGATGTTTTTGTAGAAGTTCAGCTATACAGGATTATACAAGAATGTACAACCAATGTTATTAAACATTCAAAAGCTACAAAAATCTGGATCTATATAAAAGATTATCCACAATATACAGCAGTAATTATTTCCGATAACGGGCAGGGGTTTGATTATGATTTGGTGAAAAAAGGAATGGGTATTAAGAATATAGAATCAAGAACCAAATCTATCAATGCTGTCCATAAATGGAAAAATATACCCGATAAAAGAAGCCGTTTAATTATTAAAATTCCATATAATAATGAATTCCAAGATCAAAATAGCGTTAATAGATGATGAGCAGCTAATTCTGGAAGGAGTGAAGCTATTATTATCTAATGAAGAGAATCTGTCGGTAACCCTGACAGCAGATAATGGGCCAGACTTTATCAAAAGCCTGGAAGACTTTTCCGGGAGTCATTTTCCGGATATTGCCCTGGTTGATGTACAGATGCAGCCTATGAATGGCTTTGAATTGGTAGGGATTCTTAAAGAGAAATATCCAGACCTTAAGATCATCATTTTATCGTCTCATTATAAAAGTTCGATTCTCGGCTATATGGTGAAGCTGGGGGTATCCGCTTTCCTCCCAAAAAATTCTAATAAGAAAACATTTATAGAGGCCATTACGATGGTATCCAAGAATGGTGTTTATTTCACTGCTGAGGATCACCAGATGCTGCTTTCATATATGAACAGCTCTACAAAGAAAAGGTCATTATTCGAAATGGAAGATGAGCTTTCCGAGAGGGAGAAAGATGTGGTAAAGCTGATCTGCCAGGAATTCACCAATAATGAAATTGCCGAAAAACTTTTTATAAGTCCCCGAACGGTCGAGAGCCATAGGCAGCGCGTTCTGGAAAAGATCGGTGCCAAAAATACAGTAGGTATTGTGATTTATGCCATTATCAATAATATTTATTCACTTGAAAAGATATAATTCCGTAGAAATACGGAATTTTTAATTTGGTGTTTTTTACGGTTTTATTCTCTGTTTTTTCATGGTTACTTTGAAATGTGTATCTGTCGGAAAGCTTAAAACCATTTTAGGCAGATCACTAGCCAAGTAAAATTGTGATTATGGAAAATAATATCATAACTGTCGGGATTTTTTTCGACGGTACAGGAAATAACGGGATTAATGCCACTTCTGGTAAAAAACTATTAGTGGATCATGACAGCTATCACGCTGCACCTACCAATATTTACAAACTTTTTAAACTATTCGGCGGAGATGAAAAACTATACGTTGAAGGTATAGGAACGGTAACCGGAGCTAAGGACAGTGATTTCGCCAAGGCAACCTGCAAGAATCCTATAGGATATTCCGGATATTCTTCCGATGATAAATTACGGGAAGCTTACACTTTTATCAAGCAGAAAATGCAGGATCAAACAAAAGAATATCAGTTTTATGTCTACGGATTCAGTAGGGGAGCTATGTTGGCTAGAAACTTCTGCTATGAACTCTTACGGTATGATTCCACAATACTGGGTACTATTACAATAAAGTTTCTGGGTGTTTTTGATACTGTAGAGTCTGCTCCTTTTAATGATTATAATGTGAGCTTGCTTCCCGGTCTCGAAAATGCGCTTCAATTATGTGCCGTAAATGAATGTCGGTATTTCTTTCCATTGACCGGTTTTTTTGAAGACTCCAGAAATATGGATGATTCGAAGCTTATGGTGGGGAATTCTGTATGGAAGGAAATCTTTGTTCCGGGTGTTCATGCAGATGTAGGTGGTGGATATCTTGATTGTTCCCAGTCAGTATATGTATCCGCCAACCATTTACGAAGGTTTGACGTTGAATCTTATATTTCAAATGTCAGAAATAAAGCAAGAGATTCCGAAGGAAATGAAATATGGAATCCGGTTTTACAGAATTTTCAGATCGATAAGGGGGAAGTTCTTTCTCAGGCATATGTAGAAAGAAAGATGGTATACAATGATCTTTCTAAAGTATACGGGAAATTAATGTTAATTCAGACCAATGCACTGGTCCCGATTTTTAATACAGAATTTGATGAAGCTGATTTCAAAATGAATGAAGACCACTCTTATTTAGAATCATTGTATGGGGAATTAGAAAAATATGCGCAAAACCTAACGCCCGATCTGAAACCTGCATATGATTATGAAAAGTTGGTTGACTATACACACCTATCTGCCAATTTTGGGTTGTATAAAAAAGGACAACTTCAGAAATCAGCGGGCTTACTGTATGCGGAGGAAATCAATAACGGACTCAATGTCCCCAGCAGATCATTGGCAAATAATTTTCACCCCATACTCCAGACTGAGATGCATGTGCTGGAAGACACGGTAATTACAGATTTTGTATATGGAAGCAACATTCCCAATAATGATAACTGGACCCGTTCTATATTGATTAAATAAAGGTCCATATTAATTTAATGTTCGTACTTTTCACTTTTAACCGGATCAGAGAGCTTCTCAAAATGGGGAGCTTTTTTATTTCTGGCCTATTCATTTCTTTTTCCGTATTTTTGCACCCGAAAAATATTCAGTATTAATTCTTAATTATATCATTACAATGCTTTCGGTTCAAGGTTTAGGGTTACATCATTCAGGAAACTATTTGTTTCAAAATGTGAATTTCACAATTAAAAAGGATGATAAAATTGGTTTAGTAGGTAAAAATGGAGCAGGGAAATCCACTTTATTAAAGATGCTTTCCGGAGAAATTACATTCTACGAAGGAAACGTAGTGCCCGATGGAAATATTACCATTGGTTTCCTGAAGCAGGATCTTGATTTTGTAAAAGGAAGAACGGTATGGGATGAAACCATGCAGGCTTTTGAGCAGATCAATGCATGGAAAAATGAGCTCGAAGAAGTGAACCATCAGATGATTACCCGAACGGATTACGAAAGTGATGCTTATACTGATTTAATTAACAGAATGACGGAACTCAACGACCTTCTCATGAACCATGATGCCTATAATCTTGAAGGTGACATGGAGAAAGTATTGTTTGGATTGGGATTCAAGGCTGATGATTTTCAAAAAATCACCGATGAGTTTTCGGGAGGATGGAGAATGAGAATTGAATTGGCAAAACTGCTGCTTCAAAAAAATGATGTTATGCTTCTGGATGAGCCTACCAATCACCTGGATATGGAATCGATTATCTGGCTGGAAAACTTCTTGAAAGATTACCCTGGAGCCATTGTATTGGTAAGTCACGATAAGCAGTTTATGACGGCAGTTTGTAACAGAACTTTTGATGTGAACAACAGGAAAGTAGATGATTATAAAGCCGATTATACCAAATATCTTGAACTTAGAAAAGATAGAAAAGAAAAATTGATTCAGGCTAAAAAGAATCAGGATGCAGAAATAAAACATACGGAAGAGCTGATTAATAAATTCCGTGCGAGTGCTTCCAAAGCAGCTTTTGCACAATCATTGATTAAAAAGCTTGAAAAAGTAGAGCGTATTGAAGTGGAAAATGATGACGTTTCCAAATTCAATATCCGTTTCGTGCAATCTGTAGTTCCTGGAAAAGTTAATTTTGAGGCTGAAAAATTAGGAAAGGCATACGGAAATAAGCAGATCTTTGATGATGTGGATTTTATTGTACAGCGTGGAGACAGAATTGCTCTTTTAGGCCAGAACGGACAGGGAAAAACAACATTGGCAAAAATTCTTGCCGGTGAAATTAAAGACTATACCGGAACCTGGAATCTGGGACACAATGTGAATATCGGATACTTTGCTCAAAATCAGGAAGAGGTACTGACCCCAAATAAAACGGTTCTGGAAGAAGCGGAAGACGCTGCCACGGAAGAAACGAGACCAAGAGTAAGAGATTTGTTAGGATCTTTCCTGTTTCAGGGAGAGGCGGTAACGAAAAAAACAAAAGTGCTTTCCGGGGGTGAAAGAAACCGTCTGGCACTTTGTAAACTGTTACTACGTCCTTTCAATACGTTGATTATGGATGAGCCTACGAATCACCTGGATATCCAGTCTAAGGAAATCATCAAACTGGCTTTACAGAAATTTGAGGGAACTTTGATTGTGATTTCTCACGACAGAGAGTTCTTACAGGGATTATGTGATAAAATCTATGAATTCCGTGACGGAAAGATGAAGGAATTCCTGGGAAATATAGATGAATATCTTGAATACAGACAAAAAGAAACAATCAGGGAAATTTCTGCGGAAAAAGCAAAATTGCATAGTGAAGATGTGAAGGAAGTAAAGGCAAAAGCTGAAACGAAAGTTGAAGACAAACAGCCTTCAACGAGTCAGCAGCCAGCAGCTATCCTTAGTAAAGAGCAGAAAAATCTTCAGAATAAGATTAAAAAAGTAGAGGAGAAAATTTCAGAACTTGAAACGAAGTCTGAAGAAATGGAAGCTTCTTTTGCAAAGGAAAATCCTTCTGAAGAGTTACTGGAAAAATATAATAAAATCAAAGAAGAATTAGACCTGGCATTGCAGGAGTGGGAACATTTAGCGACTCAACTGGAATAAGAATAAATGTCTGTTTTTAACTTCGTTGATGATTTTTATAGCATAATTAGAATTATTATTGTTATTTTTGATGCATGATTTTTAAGGAAAGCAGGCAATTTAAGAATTTTATCTCCAAACTTTTGTTTGGGATCTACTTTCTTGCGTTGTTTTCCCAGAGTTTTCACCATCATGATTCCGTAGATAATTTTAAAATATTTCACCTTAAAAAAGCTGAAAATACAATCTCAAAAAATATAGCTAAAGAAAAGGCCGGAGACTGTCTGGCCTGTCATTTCCTTGCGACAGGACATACTTTGGTACCCGAAGAATTTAATTTTAATTTCGAAGGGTATACCCATGAAATCAAGCAGATTATTGCTGTTCAGGAGATCATCTGGTCTCAGACTAAATTCACTTTTCAACTTCGGGGTCCCCCTACAATTTCATAATTAATAGATTTTTATTGGCTTTAATGGAGAGCTGATATTTGGTATTTAATGGTTATGGCTTAAAAAGTCGTTACATAGATACTTGATATAAACAGCTGGGATTATCTTCATTAATGCATTGTACATTTTACGTTGTACAAAAAATAAAGCAAGCAACTTTTACGAAAAAATGTACTTTTTAAGTACACAATCTATCTATTTACAATGAAATTGATATACAGTTTACTGCTGATCTTTTGTGGATTGACATTAATAAACGCACAAAAGACTTACACGGTGGAAGGAACCGTTCAGGATTTTCATGATAAAAGCATGCTCGAAAATGCAGAGGTGAAGATTGGGAATTTTACGGCCAGGACCGATAAAAAAGGTAAGTTTTTACTAAATAAGATTCCTGCGGGATCTTACACTCTCATTGCCAGGCATCCTGATTGTCATGATTATACTGAAAACATAGAAGTAACACAGGCTCTTCACTTAACCATTACTCTGGAACATCATGTTCAGGATATTGAGACAGTAACCATCCATGGGAGTCATAGGAAGAACGGATCATTGGTTGTAAAGACTCTTGATAAGGCAGAAATCGAACGAAACGCTACGGATAATTTAGGAAATTTACTCTCTAAAATTTCCGGGGTTACCGCCTTGAAAACTGGAAATAACATCTCAAAACCTATTATCCACGGGCTTTATGGAAGCCGGATTGCCATTATGAATAATGGGGTAAGGCTTGCTGAACAGGAATGGGGAGTAGAGCATGCTCCCAATGTGGATATTAATAATTTCCAGCACATTGATGTGATTAAAGGAGCGTCTGCCTTAAAATATGGAAGTGACGCAATCGGAGGAGTTGTCGTGCTGGAACCTGAAATATTTCCTAAAAGGGATACCGTAAAAGGTTCTGTGAATCTCTCGGGAATTTCTAACGGAAGGGGGCTCGGACTGGATGTGAATGTTGCTAAAACATGGAAAAACGGATGGGCGGTAAAATCTGGTGGTTCCATCAAAAAATTGGGCGATCAGCATACCCCTGATTACAACCTGATGAATACCGGAATGGACTTTTCATCCTTCAATTTTACAGTTCAAAACAATACCTATGAAAAAGGAATCTCATTTGATTACTATCTGACAAATCAGAATATCGGAATTTACAGAGGTTCACATGTAGGAAATAATAATGATTTCTATAATGCCATGACATTGAATATTCCGGTTTATACAGGAACTTTCAGTTATAATATAGATAATCCAAGACAGGTAATAGAACATCATATTGCTAAAATCTCAGCTTTTAAAAGATTTGAAAATATAGGAAAGGTCTCTGCGACGTACAGTTTCCAGTATAATCACAGACAGGAGTACGATATCAGAAGGGGAGACCTGAAAGATATTCCTTCTTTGGATTTGGCATTAATGACTCACCAGTTTAATCTGAATGATTTATTAGAAAGAGAAAAATGGTCTCTGGAAACGGGGATTGATGCCAGCTTTCAGAATAATTACTCAGATCCTGCGACAAAAGCAAGACGCCTGATTCCTAATTATGATAAATACTCTACAGGGATTTATTCCGTATTCAAGTACAAAATTTCGGATGTTTTGAATGTTGAAGCCGGAGTACGATATGACTTCAACCGTTATGATGTTACGAAATGGTATGATAAGAGAGATTGGGATAATCTCTATAAAGATCTGTATCCTCAGTTTTACGTAAGAACCAATCAAAACAGGGTTTTAACGAGGCCTCAGCTTAATTATGAAAATGTTTCATTTAATGCAGGACTGGAATATCATCCGAATTCAAATTTTAATCTGAAGTTTAATTATGCAAAGGTAGGACGTACTCCTAATATTGCAGAACTGTTTTCAGACGGATTGCACCATTCTGCTGCTGTGATAGAAATTGGAGATATGGGGCTGAAAAATGAACAGGGGCATCAGTTTAATTGGGTTGCGGATGCAAGATTCAATGTTCTTAGAGGATTAGACATTTCTGTAAATCCATATTTTTTCATTACCAAAAATTATATCAATGAAATTCCTACAGGAGTACAGAACACAATCAGAGGTGTATTTCCTGTATGGGCTTACCAGCAGATTGATGCTAAAATGTATGGAATTGATCTGGACATCAACTGGAAGCTTACAGATGATCTTACTTATATAGGAAAAGGAAGTTATGTGCATGGTCAGGATGACACGCATAATGAACCGCTGATCTTAATGATGCCACCTAATTTCTCCAATGCTCTGCAATTTAAAAGGGAGAATTGGAACCAATTCTATTTTAGCTTGGAAAACCAAACATTTTTAAAGCAAAACAGATTCCCGGTACATAATGCACCTGTTACTATTTATGAAAATGGAGCGGAAGTAGAAAAGATTGTGGATTTTAGTACCCCTCCCAACGGATACTCCCTTTGGAATATCCAGACTGGTATGAATATCAGTAAAAACCTTTCTGCCGGACTTATTATTAATAACCTGTTTAATGTTTCATACAGAGATTACCTTAATCGTATGAGATTTTTTGCAGACGAAGCAGGAAGAAATTTCATTTTGAATATTAGATACAGATTCTAATTATTCAATAATTACAAATCAAGTTTTTAAAAATTTAAATTAAAAAAAATGAACAAATTATTCAACACTAAAAATATCATCAGATTATTAGCTATTTTATTGATTACTTTTTCTATTGTTTCTTGTCAGAGAGACAATGCATCAGAAGAAGATGACCTTCCTCAGGAAGACCTTACCAATATCATTTTATTGGTAAAAGATGTTGCGACACAGGTAACAGTACCTTATAACTATAGCGTTGGAGCCGGAGGAGCACAATCTATAAAACTGGATGATGGAAAGACCTATGAAGTAGAGGTGCAGTTTAAGAACGGGAATGAAGATGCAACACAAGAAATAAAAGATGCTAAAGATGAACACTTCTTAGTATATAATTTCCCTAATGCTGATCTTACGCTGACCCGTACCGATGATGCTTCTTCTACCAGAGCAGATGGAAAACATGTGGGACTTAAAACAAGATGGGTAGTGAATAAGGCAGTAAAAAATTCAGCTGCACAGAGCCAGCTGATTCTTACTTTATATCATGAGCCGGCCAGTGTTTCGGAAGCTTCTTCTGTAAGTGGAAACGGAGTAGTATACGGAGCTCAGACAGGAGGTGAAACAGATGCTCAGGCAACGTATACAATTACCAATTAAAATACGAAGACTTTAATAAAAAACCACTGATTTATTCAGTGGTTTTTTATTTATAAATATTTGATGCCGAAGAATTTATCTTTAGTAGTTTATTTTGATAAAAATTTCATATTTTTGCAACCTAAAATTTTAATCAATAATGAAGGTTACCGCACAAAACCATGATGACGTAAGTGCATTACTTACTGTAACATTGGAAAAATCTGACTACAAAGACAAAGTAGAGAAGCAGTTGATTAATTATGCTAAAAATGCGCAAGTTCCTGGTTTCAGAAAAGGAAAAGTGCCTTTAAGTATGGTTAGAAAACAATATGAAGCAGGTATTGCATTCGAAGAAATCAACAAGCAAGTTTCTGAAGCTTTAAATAACTATGTAAACGAAAGCAAGTTAAGATTAGTTGGCCAGCCTGTACCTCAGCCTGTAAATGATTTCAATCATAATGCAGATCAACTTGAAGTTGCTTTCGAAGTAGGGTACGAGCCTGAATTCACCATAGATTTAGCTAAATACGAAGCACCTCACTACAAAGTAGAAGCTTCTGAAAAAGAAATCAGCAAGAGCATTGAAAATATGCAAAAGCGTTTCGCAGAGCAGGTTCCACAAGATAAAATAACTAAAGACTCTTATGTTGTTTTAGAAATTTCTCAGGTAGTGGAAGAAGATGCTGAAGGAGAGCACCACCACCATCCAAAGAATGCTACTATTACTGCTGAAAACAAAGAAGCTTTCAAGTTAGTAAAATCTTTGAAAATGGACGGTTCTGTAAAAGTTTCTAAAGAAACATTAGCAGGAGATGAAGAATTGGCTAAAGAATTAGGATTCACTAAAGAAGAAGTTGAACACTTGCACCATGCTGAAGTAGAAGTGAAAGTAAAAGATTTCTATAGCTTAAACTTAGCTGAACTGAATCAGGATTTATTCGATAAGGTATATGGTGAAGGAAATATTAAGTCTGAAGAAGAGCTTAAAGAAAAAGTAAAAACTGAATTAGACGAATACTTCCAACAAAATGCTGATGTTCACTTTGTAAACAAAGTATTGGAACAAATTACAGAGAAAGAAGAAGTAAAACTTCCTGAAACTTTCTTAGTGAAGTGGTTGGTATTCTCTAACCAGAATATTCAGTCTGAAGAGCAGGCAAAAGAGATCCTTGAAGCTGAGAAAAAACAATTGAGCTATCAGATCATCGAAGGTAAATTGATGAATGATAACGATATTAAATTGGATTATGCTGATGTTCTTGGACAAGCTGAGCAATTAGTAAGAAACCAATTGGCTATCTACGGAATTCACCACTTAGGAGATGATGAAATTCAAAAATATGCAGTTGAAATGTTGAAAGACCAAGAGCAGGTAAGACAAATTTCTTCTGAAGTTGCTATGACAAAATTGAAAGATGTAATTCTTGAAAAAGCTAGCAAAAAAGAAACTGCAATTTCTCACGACGAATTCTTAGAAGAACTTAAAAAGTAATTTATTTTTTTAAGATAAATATTTAAAACCACCATTATTTGGTGGTTTTTTGTTATAAAATACTTAGATTCTATATCAATCAATATTCATATATTTACGTATTAAATTTTATATATGAAAAAGATAATCATTCCATTTTTCTGTGCGGTGCTTTTTTCCACTTCAGTAGCAGCACAGCAAACAACGGCTGCCGCTAAGACGGAAGCAACCAAATCGAAACTAACACCTAAAGAAGTAATTGATAATTATCTTAAGGCTCTTGGAGGAAAAGATAAATTAGAGGCTATTAAAACAACGATTACCGATAATACACTTACCGTACAAGGGATGGAAATTGCCATGACCACTAAAAAGATGGGAAATAAGTTCAAATCGGTTCAGACTGTAATGGGTCAGCAGATGACACAGCTTTTCGATGGTGAAAAGGGAACGTTTGATCAGATGGGACAAAAAATGGATATTCCTGCAGATAAAATTGCTGATTTGAAAAAAGGAAGACCAGTGGACGCATTAGGATATGATCCTGCTACATTCCAGACAGTAACTGTTGAAAAAATTGATGGGAAGGATTATAATGTATTATCTTCAGACAAAGGAAAATACTTTTTTGATGCAGGTACTGGATTGTTATACAAAACAGAATCAAAAGAAGGAACTGCCATTGTAAAGAGTTATATGACTGTAGACGGATTGAAATTTCCAAGTGAAATAGATGCAGAAGGAAACGGTCAGAAGCTTCTGATTAAAACGACTAAAATTGTTCTTAATTCAGGAGTAACAGAAGCTGATTTTAAATAAGCACTACATTTATTTATACCATAAAAAAGCCGCAGAATTTTCTGCGGCTTTTTTATTTTTAGTTTCCATATTCTTTTTTCCATTCGTCTGCTGCTTCGCTTAAAACGGTATAGAATTCTTCTCCATACTTTCGGATCAGCGGCGTTTTAAGGAATTTGTATACCGGAACATGCAGCTCTTTTCCTAATGCACAAGCATCACTACACACAGACCATTCATGGTAGTTTAACGCTGTAAAGGCAGAATATTCTGTAATACGGATAGGGTAAAGATGGCATGAAATAGGTTTCTGCCAATCCACGGCGCCGTCTTCATAAGCTTTTTCAATTCCACATTTCGTAATACCTTTCTCATCAAACGTTACATAAGCACATTCACGATCTTCAACCATAGGGGTTACGTACATTCCATCAGAAGGGTCTGTAGTCCATGTTCCCTGCTCTTCAAGAGCTTTGATACCCTCTGGGGTAAGATAGGGCTTTATCTTGTCAAAAATACTATCTAAAATCTCAAGCTCATTTTTATCTAATGGAGCCCCTACATCGCCTTCCACACAACATGCACCCTTACATTTCGTAAGGTTACAAACAAACTCTTCGGAAAATATTTCCTCAGAAATTAATTTATCGTCTATCTGAATCATAATCTTTTTAAAATAAATTAAAATAAGTACCTACTTTAAAGGTAACCAAACTAATAATAATCAGCCATAAGCCGGCTTCCTGCATCCAGTATTTAGGTAAAAACCGCATCATCCTGCTGAGTATAATACTGGCAGGGAATGCCAAAAGCAATAAATACTCGTAATTATTATTCATATAAAGAATAGTAGTTACCAGCTGCGCCAGGGAAAATACCAGAAGAAAAGTATATTTATATCTGCTTATCGGACTCTTTTTGTTATAATTTTTAAAATGGTCATATACTGAATAGATCAACATGAGTGCAACTGGGAGAAGGGGAATAATGCTTTGGTAATCTTTTATCAAGGTCATTTTACCAAATGGAAAATAATCCGGATTCCAGGTGGTAAAGTCTAAAAAGAACATGACAGAGAAGTAACTGAATACAATCAAAATAATTCCCAGTAAAAATCTAAATAGATTTAAACCTATCTTTTCTGAAGTAGCGACAACGTGTATTACTACAAATACTGCCATGGGCCAGGTGGTCGGTAAAAAAATAAAATTTAATGCTACAATCGAACCCACCAATACATAAGACCTTTTCCGTGTATCTTCATTGGCACTGGTAAGTAAAAGTAAAATAAAAGAATTGGTAAGCAGTGCAACTGCAATTCCAATGTCTAAATTTCCGGGATAAAGCCCAAAAATAAAGAATGAATATAAAAATAATGGGAGATGAGTCTGATAATTAAGTGCAATACTATGAAAACAGAAATAACCCAAAGCGATTCCCAAAAATGTAATTCCGGCAACAATTGCTTCGTAAGTGTTGAAATTCAGTATGTTAAATATTATTACTATTAAAAGAAGAAAACCAATATAAACAGGAATTGAAAAAATATTGCTTTCTTTTGAAAGTAATTTAAACATTTTTTATAAATTTGTACAAAGTTAATTTAAAAAAGGAAAATAATGACGTCTTTCTTTCTATTCTTAAGCAAAGTTTTCAAATGGTCTTTCGGTTTCTTTGATTCCTTTGGAAATGTTTTAAACTGGATTCTATTTATCGTTTGCTGCGTACTATTTACTTATTGGTGTTATGTTCTAGTGGTTACACTAGGAGGTGATAAAGATAAAGAGTACTATTCTCCAACGGAAGGTAAGCATCCTTACTATGATCCTAATATCTACAAAAAAGAAGGTTAATTAATTGGTTATATAGTAAAAAACCGATCAAATAATTTATTTGATCGGTTTTTTTATATTAACGATTAAAATTTAATTTTTGTTATTCGTGAATCGGAATGACCAAAACCGGAACGGTAGAGCTTTTCGTTAAGCTTTTTGTAAGACTTCCTACAAAAACATCATAAATTCCACTTCTTCCGTGTGAACCCATTACGATATAGTTGGCATTCTTTGAGCTGGCATAATCTAATATAATGTCTTTAGCAATGCCTTGCTTTAAGAGATGTTCGCACTCGATATAGTGTGAAACGATTCTCTGTTCAAGTTTATTAAGTTGTACGAGTTCTTCCCGGATTTCATTTTCTTCAACTTCAGGAAAATATTGGAACCCCATATCACCGATGGCAAAGCCAATGTCTGTTGGTGCAACATGAATCAGGTTGATTCTTCCGTTTACTTCTTTAGCAAACTTAATGGCCCCGTCTACAAGTTGTTCCGTTTTGTCCCCAAAATCTACGGGCAGTATAATGTTTATCATAACCTTTAATTTTGTTATCTAAAGATAGTAAAAAAAATACAAAATACGTTGTTAAATACTTATAATATTCGGATATCCAGAATTTTTTCTTCTTCAAGGAATGCTTCCAGTACATCATTTTCATCAACTTTTCCTACTCCTTTTGGAGTTCCTGTGTAAATAAGATCTCCTACTCTTAAAGTGAAATATTGAGAAGCGAATGCAATGATATCATCAAACCCGAACATCATGTCTTTGGTATTTCCTTTCTGAACTTCCTCTTTATTTTTTAACAATGAAAATTCTAAGTTTTCCAGGGTGTAATTTTCCTTTTTAAAGAAATTTCCGACTACGGCAGACCCGTCAAAACCTTTTGCCAGCTCCCAGGGTAAACCTTTGGACTTCAGCTGACTTTGAAGATCCCTTGCCGTAAAATCAATTCCTAAACTGATTTCATCATAATGTTTATGGGCAGCTTCTTTCTGGATATATTTTCCTCCTTTTGAAATCTTTACCACTACCTCGAGTTCATAATGAATATCATTGGAAAATTCCGGAATGTAAAAATCATTTCCTTTCAAAACCGCAGTGTCGGGTTTCATGAAAATAACCGGATTTTCAGGAATTTCATTGCCTAATTCTTTTGCATGTTCACTATAATTTCTTCCTATGCAGATAATTTTCATATTTTTTTCTTTTTATTGTCATTGCGAGGCACGAAGCTAATGATGTCTCCTCTAAAATGAGCTTATTTAATTCTAATGCGTAAATACATTCTCACAATAATAACAAACGAATGTATGGCTTGTTAATAGTGAAATTCCGAAAAAACTGGTCGCACTATCGTCTCTGTAAATGTGGTTAGAACCACATTTAGGACATACAAAATCAAACTTAGGATCTTTGATGGTATGTTCTACTTCCAGAGAATATTTTTCATTCTCTTTATAGTCTTCCAAAGCTTGCTTTGCTTTTTCTACATCCTCTTCAAAAACCTGCAGCTGAATTCCGCCCACAGCCTGAGAAAGAAGCCAGTCCGATTGGATGAGCTGCTCATTGGCTATGAAACTCTGGATACCTCTTTCAGCCAGGATCTGTTTGTCCCTGTTAGCTTCAAGAGCGGTTTCGTAAAATTTAAACTTAACTAAATCTGACATTTTTTAAAATTTACTGGATAGTTGAATTTTTGTAAAAATCTTTTTAGTGTATAATGGAAAATCAGCATTCTGTAACCAGCCAAAATATCCAAGATCTTTTTGAAAAACAGCCTTTACTCCCTGTCCTTTATACTTTCCAAAGTTAAAAACTTCTTCCATTTTATCATTAAAGCCAATAAAGCCTGCTAAATCTGCATGTTTATTGTGAAATGTAAACTCACTTAATGCGGCAATTTCGTTCGGAACATCTTCATATTTTCCTACCTGAGCATCAAGTACTTCAAAAGTAGCCATTACATCAGCTTCTGCAGAATGGGCATTCTCCAGAGTTTTGCCACAATAGAACTGGTAAGCGGCCCCCAGATTTCGGGGTTCTTTTTTATGAAAGATGGTCTGAGCATCGACCAATTTGAATTTGCTTAAATCAAAATCAATTTCTGCACGCAATAATTCTTCAGCTAAAAGAGGAACATCAAAGCGGTTGGAATTAAAACCTCCCAAATCCGAACCTGCAATCATTTCCATTACTTTAGGAGCTATTGATTTGAAAGTAGGAGCATCTTTGATATCTTCATCGTATATTCCATGAATCTGGCTCGATTCTAAAGGAATAGGCATTTCCGGATTAATACGCCATGTTTTGCTTTCTCTTGAAGCATCCGGGTTTATTTTTAAAATGCAGATTTCTACAATTCTATCTTTACCGATATTAGTCCCTGTCGTTTCCAGGTCAAAAACACAAAGTGGTTTATATAATTTTAAATTCATTTTTTTTAATTTGAAAGAGAGTTAATTTGATAATTTGGAAATGATGTTAAATGCCTATTTTTTGTATCTGACTTCTAACATCTTGTATCTAACTTCTAATTATTTAAGTTGTTTCTGAAATAAGAGTGATATTAAAATATAATAGAGTATAACCATCGGAATACCAACAGTTTTAAATATAATCAAAATAATAATGGCGCCTATTAACAAAGCCAGTTTTGGATAGTTGTCCTGTAGTTTCATCGACTTGAACTTCATAGCAATCATTTTAATAGGACTAACAAGCAACCATGAAAGGATTACTGTTAGTGCTAGTAATAAAGCCGTATTGCGGAATA
Organism: Chryseobacterium piperi; assembly: GCF_002285635.2. NCBI lineage: Bacteria > Pseudomonadati > Bacteroidota > Flavobacteriia > Flavobacteriales > Weeksellaceae > Chryseobacterium > Chryseobacterium piperi. The sequence continues at coordinate 4,217,638 of NZ_CP023049.2, forward strand.
AAAATTCAAAACTTTGGGTTTCTCTGAATGCATAATACAGCCCAAAAATTAAAATAGTATTGGAAGGGGTATTCAATCCTTTGAAGTAATATTTCTGGTCTTCATCCAGGTTGAATATAGCTAACCTTAAACAAGAGAATAAGGTAACCAGGAATCCCAAATAGCTGTACCATGGAAAATCCGGATAAGAGCTGTCGGCAAGAGCTACAAACATGGTGAGTCCAGGCAGGAACCCGAAGCTTACCATATCTGCCAGCGAATCCAGCTGAACTCCAAGATTGGAATTGGCCTTTAATGCCCGGGCTACAAACCCATCGAAAAAGTCCAGAACCAGTGATAGAATAAGGCAGATGGCAGTCGTCTGATAATCGCCTAAAATAAGATGAACTGCACCGACGCATCCTGAAAATAAATTTCCTAAGGTTAAGGCATTGGCAAGGTTGTTTTTAATAAAATTCATATTAATTTTCCATAAGTTTTAAATGTAGTTTTCTCAATTGAAATATAATTCCAAAAAATGAAAAAAAGGCTATAATTACTGTAAAAAGCAATGATGCAGAAACGGAAATAGAGGCATCGAAATTAAAATATTTTGAAGCCTGAAAAAAGAGGGCTTCTCTTACCCCAATTCCGGCAAAGGATATTAAACTTAAAACAGAGCTTCCCAGAAATGTAATCATATAAATCATAAAGTTATCATGAACTCCTAAACTCTTCAATAGTAATACAAAACATATCACCTGTAAAGTCTGAATTACAATTGAAAATAAAAATGCTTTAAAAAAAATATTCTTGTACGTAGGGAATAGTTTTTTGGTAATTATAAAAGTGAATGCTATTCCAGTAGCAATCATTGGCAAAATTAATAAAATCCATTTTTTTTCAAACAGAAATGCTGAAAAAGAAAGGATCAAAACACAAATAGCTAATAAACCACTCAGTCGGTCATTAAAAAGCGTTGAAGTCATTTTTTTTGCACTCCATCCAAACTTTTTATTCAAAATATATACCTTATATGCATCACCACCGATACCGCCGGGAATAAAAAAGTTGTAGAACATGCCTAAAAAATAAAGCTCCAGATTACTTCTGAAGTCTAAATTAAAATGATTGGCCTGCAAATAAAATTCCAGTCTTTTGGTTGATAAAACTTGGGATGCCAAGAAGAAAACAGCAGCTATAATCAAATAGAAAACATTCAGCGTAGACCAGATCCTGGCAACGTTTCGGAATGGTATCTTTTTAAAGATAAAATACAACAAAGCAATACTGATCAAGATCTTTATTGTATTAATGGCTATTCTTTTAAGACTTATTTTCCCCAAAATTTATAATTTTTCTAATATTGAAAGGGCGTTTACTCTGGGATTCATAATATGTTTTCATCAGCATATCGATAATGATTCCCGTAGTGAAAAACTGAATGCCTATAAAAATCAAAAGTACACCTAAAATTAATAAAGGTCTTCCTCCTATATCGTGTCCCATTAATTTAAAAATCAAAAGATAGATGTTGATCAATACTCCGACTGAAAAAGTAATCAAACCGATATTTCCGAAAAGGTAAATAGGCTTTGATAAATATTTTTGATTAAACAGAACCAGAAGCAAATCATTGATAACTTTAAAAGTTCTGTTCATTCCATATTTCGAAACCCCGAATTGTCTTGCATGATGTTTTACAGGCATTTCTGCAATATGAGCACCATTTAAATGGGCCATCAAGCTGATAAAGCGATGGTTTTCTCCATATAAATTCAGGTCCTTGGCTGTTTCATTGGTAAAAACCTTCAAGGCACAGCCCTGATCCGAAATATTAAGTTTAGTAGTTTTTTTATAATGAGATTGGCAATTCTTGATGGGATAGTTCGAATGGAAGAGTCTTTTCTTTTCTGGCGTTTTCCTACCACAAGATCATAAGGACCGCTTTCTAATATGTCGACCATTGCCGGAATGTCACTGGGATCATTTTGAAGATCTCCGTCGAGTGTAATGATGTAATCACCTGACGCGTAGTCAAAACCGGCCATCATTGCTGAGCTTTGGCCATAGTTTTTCTTCAGTTGAATCAAAACAACGTGGGGGTTATTTTTTTCCATAATTTCCTGGACGGTTTTATCCTTTGAATGATCATCGATAAGGATCAGCTCATAGTTATAATGACTCATTACTTCATGGACACGATCTATAAGCAATCCGGCATTTCCCTCTTCATTATACATGGGAATAACCAGAGAATAAAATATATTGTTTTTCATCAATAGTTCTGATTTGTTAAATTTGTGTTGCAGACTCCTGCAAAAATACTAAAAAACAAATTTAAGATGAACCAAAATCGACTACTATCCCAGAGCCAAATTGTATTTCTGTATATTGGCTTTTCATTAGTTTATATTTCAGGTCTGTTTATAGAGCTTATGGAAAATGATTCTGCCCAACATGCATCTATGGCAATGAGAATGGCTTTGAATGATGATTTTTTCAATATTTATAAAGGCGAAAATCCATATCTGGATAAACCCCATATGCATTTTTGGCTCGCTGCTCTTTCAATGAAGTTTTTTGGTATTAATCATATTGCTTACAGAATTCCCGCTCTGCTAAGCTTGGCGTTAGCTGCTTTTTCAACGAAAAAATTAGCAGATTTACTTTATGGGAACGAAAATACAAGCTATGTAGCCTCTTTAATTTTTTTATCGGCACAAACCATCATTCTATCGGCACATGATGTGAGAACAGATGCTGTTTTAACGGGGTTTGTTATTTTTTCGATTTGGCAGTTTGTAAGATTTATTAGAAATCAGAATGTTTCAAGTGTAATACTTGCCGGTCTGGGAGCTGCTTTTGCGTTTTCTTCGAAGGGGTTAATAGCTCTTGTCATTATTGGGTTTTGTGTTTTTGCTTATCTGTTGTACTCAAGAGAATGGAAGAAGTTTTTTAATGTCAAAATTATTATTGCTGCGATAAGCTTTATGGTAGGTATTTTACCGATTCTGTATGCGTATTATAATCAATTCGGTGAAAAAGGGATTCAGTTTATTTTATTCAATCAAAGTGTTGACCGGCTTACCGCCAATGGATTTGAAGAGACAAGTCCTGATTATCTTTTCTTTTTTCATACTTTATTATGGGCATTTTTGCCATTTTCTCTTGCTTTTTATTTAGGCGTATTTGAAAAGACCGCTTTTTTTGTTAAAAATAAATTCAAAAGAAAAGAGGGGGTAGAGTTTTTAACTTTAGGTGGTTTTTGGCTGATCATACTTGTTTTTTCGATCTCAAAATTCAAGCTCCCACATTACTTAAATGGATTGATCGGGGTACTTTCAATTTTTACGGCTGCTTATTTGTTTGAACTGTTTAAAAAGGATGAGATCAAAAAAATAAGGATTTTATATATCATTCAATTGGTCGTCATTTTTGCAGGTATATTAGGTGCCGGCTTAATAACATATTACTTTATTGGAATCACAGATATCATTTTGTATGTCGTATGTATTCCTATTTTTATTTACTTGGTCATTAAGATTTTCAGAAAAGAAAATATTTTTAAAAAATATGTTTTTGTATCGTTATTATTTGCAATAGCACTTAATGTCTACCTTAATACTCAGTTTTATCCGATTCTTACACAATATCAGGGAAGTCTTAGGCTGGCTGAGTTTGTTAACGATAATCAGGTCGAGAAAGATAAAATTTTTATGCTTAAAGGCTATGAGCCCTGGGCTTTTGATTTTTATACACGTCGAAATACACCGAGAACTGAGGAGGATACGTTGAAAAAAGGAGATTATCTGGTTATTTATGATGAAGATTTAAAAAATCTAAAAAAGGAATATAAAATTATAGACCGGGAGAATCATTTCAGAATCACAAGACTTTCATTAAAGTTTTTAGATCCTAAAACCCGTCCGAAACAATACGAGAGTATTTTTCTGGTTGAAGTTTTAAATTAAATTCCAGATCTGTTGTATTCATGCTTTCGAAATCATGGATAAGATTATAAAATATGCATGATTATTGAGTATAGTCTATAACCTAAAAAAGCATGAACAGACGCCATATGTCAGTGTATGAGCACATTATTTTTAATGTTGTCACAATAATATTTTTTAAATATTATTAACTAAAAAATAACTTAATGTTTATTTAATGTGAATTTGCTGTAAATTTGGCGGATGAAATTTTTTAAGGAATTTAGAAAGCAGGAAGTTCTGGCATTGATGTATAGGATCTTTTTAGCATATGTTTTCTATCAAATTGCCAGGTTTCTATTCTGGTATTTTAATAAAGAGGCGATAAAGGTAGGGTCTGTTGCAGATTATTTTAATCTGTCATTTCATGGAATTGCTTTTGATACAACTGCGATTTTATACGTTAACTCTTTGTTTATCCTGTTGAGCCTTATCCCTATTGTTATCAATACCCAAAAAGGATACCAGAAAATGTTGTTCTGGCTGTATTTTATCACCAATGGAATTGCCTATGCAATGAATTTTGGTGATTTTGTATATTTTAAATTTGCACAAACAAGACTTACCTCTGCCGCATTCCAGGTAGCTGAGCATGAGACCAATATAGGTAAAGTATTTACTGCAGCTATCATACAGAATCCATTCGTTCTTTTATGGTTTGTTCTTTTGATGGCATTGTGGGTTTTTCTTTATAAAAAAGTGAAGGTTACAGAGCATAAACCTGTGAAACTGATTCCTTATTTCACATGGTCAATTCTTTGTCTTTGCGTTGTTGCTGTTTTAGTAGTCGGAGGTATCCGGGGTGACTTTAAACACAGTACAAGACCAATCAATCTGGTAGATGCCAATCGTTTTGCTAAAATACCATGTCAGGGAAATCTGGTTTTGAACAGTACTTTTTCATTTTTCAGAACGTTGGGAACCAATAACTTCAAAGAGGTACACTATGTCGATGAAAAATTTATCAACGATAATATTCAGCCCTATAAAACCTATGACAGGAAGGTAGCTCAGCGTCCCAATATTGTTATTTTTATTGTTGAATCTTTCAGTAGAGAGTATTCAGGAGCTTTTAATAAAGATAAAAACATAAAAGATTACGTTTCTTATACACCGTTTATTGATAGTTTGGCTAATAAAAGTCTTATTTTTCCTAATACTTTTGCTAACGGAAGACAATCTATTCATGGCATGAGCAGTGTTCTTGCAGGCATTCCAAGCCTTACCGATGCCTTTACAAACTCTCCCTACTCCAATCAGAAAATACAATCTATCGTGTCTGTTTGTAATGAACTGGGATATGATACATCATTCTATCACGGAGCTCCTAACGGATCCATGGGATTCTTAGGTTTTGGAAATATTCTTGGATTCAAGCATTATTTTGGGAAGACTGAATACAATCACGATGAAGATTTTGACGGGATATGGTCTATATGGGATGAGCCATTTTTACAATATTTTGCAAAGAATGTAGGAAAAACCCAGCCTTTTATGGCAACTGTTTTTACTGCTTCATCCCATCATCCTTTTAAAATTCCTGAGAAGTATCAGGGGAAATTTAAGAAAGGAAAAAATCAGATGCATGAACCTATTCAATATACTGATTATTCGATTAAAAAGTATTTTGAAACAGCTAAAAAGCAGCCTTGGTACAATAATACTATTTTTGTTTTTACAGGGGATCATACCAATGAAGTTTATTATCCTGAATATGAAAAGAGTATGAACCGTTTTGCTGTTCCCATTCTCTTATATTCACCCAATCCGGAGTACCATTTAAAAGGAATTAACCTGGAAGAGGCACAGCAAATTGATATTTATCCTACATTGGCAGATTTGATAGGCTACAATAAAAAAATCAGAAGTTGGGGAAGGAGTCTGGTGAGTGATAAAAAATATCCTTCCATCATTGCCAATTCAGATGGCGGAATGGAGCAATTCATTATGGGGAATTATATTTATCGTTTTGATGGAAAAAATGTAGTGGGAATCTATGATAAGGGTGATCTGGGACTAGAAAAAAACTTAGTGGACCATATAAAGACACCAGAAACCGAAAAAGGAAAACTGATGGCGAAAGCGTGGTATCAGGATTATATGGACAGAGTGATAAACCGAAAACTGAACTAGCATTTCAACAAGTGTTTAATTTTTAAAATTGGTATGCGTCTTGTTATATATGCCTAGGATAATAAATATTTTTGTTTGTTTAAAATTAATTTATATTTTTAGCAATGAATAACGAACGAAAATATTGTATCAGAAATAAATTAACAAGAATATGAGAAAATTATTATTTACCGTAGCGCTTTCAATAGTAAGTGTAATGTCTTTTGCACAGGTAGAAGGCAAGTGGAAGACAATAGATGATGAAACAAAACAAGCAAAGTCTATTGTAGAAATTTATAAAAAGAGTGATGGCCTGTATTATGGAAAAGTGTCACAATTACTTATAAAGCCGGCAGATCCTAATTGTACTTCATGTAAGGATGATAGAAAAGGAAAGCCTATTTTAGGAATGGAGATTATCAGAGGATTGAAGAAAGATGGAGATGAATACACTGGAGGAACAATTACAGATCCTAAAACAGGGAAAACATACAAATGTACGATTACAAGATCCGGAGATCAATTAAATGTAAGAGGATATGTAGGTTTATCTTTGCTTGGAAGAACGCAGATCTGGCAGAAAGTAAACTAATCAGATTTAAATAAAAAATTAAATAACGGCATTTCATTTAAATGAGATGTCGTTTTTATTATGTGTATAATAAAAAAACACTATTTTTGTAGTCTAAATTTTTCAAAAAAATATGGCAGAATATACTTTTCGTGAGGTAATTGCACAAGCAATGAGTGAGGAAATGCGTAAAGACGAATCCATTTATTTAATGGGAGAGGAAGTTGCAGAATACAACGGTGCGTATAAGGCTTCAAAAGGAATGCTGGATGAATTTGGTCCTAAAAGAATAATCGATACACCAATTGCAGAATTAGGTTTTACCGGAATTTCGGTAGGTGCTGCAATGAATGGGAACAGACCCATTGTAGAATTTATGACATTCAATTTCTCTTTAGTAGGGATTGACCAGATTATTAATAACGCGGCTAAAATCCGTCAGATGAGTGGAGGACAATGGAACTGTCCAATTGTTTTCCGTGGTCCTACTGCTTCTGCAGGTCAATTAGGAGCTACCCACTCTCAGGCTTTTGAAAGCTGGTATGCCAACTGTCCAGGTCTTAAAGTAGTGGTTCCTTCAAACCCTTACGATGCGAAAGGATTATTAAAAACAGCAATTCAGGATAATGACCCGGTTATCTTCATGGAGTCTGAACAGATGTATGGAGATAAAATGGAAATTCCTGAAGAAGAATATTACTTACCAATCGGAAAAGCTGATATCAAAAAAGAAGGTACAGATGTGACTTTGGTTTCTTTTGGAAAAATCATGAAAGTGGCTATTCAGGCTGCAGAAGATTTGGCTAAAGAAGGAATCTCTGTAGAAGTAATCGACCTTAGAACAGTTCGTCCATTGGATTATGATGCGATTTTAACTTCTGTAAAGAAAACAAACAGATTGGTTATTTTAGAAGAAGCATGGCCATTTGCCTCTATTTCTTCTGAAATTGCATATATGGTACAGCAAAAAGCATTTGATTATCTGGATGCACCTATCAAGAGAGTTACTACTCCTGATGCACCTGCTCCATATTCAGCAGCTTTATTTGCAGATTGGTTCCCTAAACTTGAAAAAGTGAAAGAGGAAATTAAAAATGCGATGTATATTAAATCATAGAGAAAAACTTCCGAAAGGAAGTTTTTTCATTTATTATATTCATGAAGAAAAGTTCTTGAGGTCATAAATTTAGTGTAGATTTGCGCTTTTAAAATTAGCTGATATGGCAGAAGTTACAGAGGGCGGTCATCATTTTGACCTGAAAAAGCTTTCATTTGTAGGAGTTATTGTCTCTCTTGGAATCGTTTTCGGGGACATCGGAACATCACCGCTTTACGTAATGAAGGCAATCGTGAATGCCCGAAAAGATGGTGCAGCGATGCCATTTGATGAATATATCGAAGGTGCGCTTTCGTGTATTATCTGGACGTTAACTCTTCAGACAACAATAAAATATGTTATTATCGCCTTAAGGGCAGATAATAAAGGTGAAGGGGGAATTTTAGCCCTTTATTCACTAGTAAAGAAACTTAAGAAAAAATGGCTCTATGTGGTCGCCATTATCGGAGCCTCAACGCTTGTGGCAGATAGTGTAATTACGCCTTCCTTAACGGTAATGTCTGCTATTGAAGGGCTTAAAATATACAATCCTGAAACTCCTGTCGTACTGATTACGCTGATTATTCTCTTTGTAATCTTTGTTGTGCAACAATTTGGAACCGCTTCTATTGGTAAGTTTTTCGGACCAGTGATGGTTACATGGTTCCTGGCCTTAGGAATTTTTGGATCTGTTCATATCTTTGATCATGTTGAAATCATAAGAGCATTCAATCCGATATATGCCTATAATCTGATTACCCATTCATCGAGTGCCATTGTTATTATGGGAGCTGTATTCCTGTGTACAACCGGTGCTGAAGCATTGTATTCAGACCTGGGGCATTGTGGAGCTAAAAATATCAGAGTAAGCTGGGTTTTTGTTAAAGTAATGCTTATTCTTAATTACCTTGGACAGGGAGCGTGGTTATTGGATAACTATCATGAAGTGTTCAACGGAGTGAATCCTTTCTTTGGAATTATGCCTCAATGGGCTGTATTACCAGGTGTTATTTTGGCAACAGCCGCTGCAATTATTGCCAGCCAGGCGGTAATTACAGGATCGTTTACTATGTTCTCGGAGGCGATGTCTATTTCATTCTGGCCTAATCAGCATATTGAATACCCTTCAGGGATCAAAGGACAAATGTATATTCCGGGGGTGAACTGGGGGTTAATGGCTTTCTGTTTTGTTGTGGTTGTATTCTTCCAGAAGTCCGAAAGGATGGAAGCAGCCTATGGTTTAACGATTACCATAACCATGTTAATGACCACCATCTTATTACTTTTCTGGTTAAGCAGAACAAGAGTAAATAAAATCTTTATCATTGGTTTTGCTGTTGTTTATCTTTTCCTTGAATCAGGATTCTTCTATGCGAATGTTATCAAATTTGTTGATGGAGGATGGTTAACAATGGTATTAGGAGGCTTTATCGCAGTATGTATGTACGCATGGTATAACGGTAGATTGATAAAAGCCAACTTTATCCAGTATGTAAAGATTGATAAATATGTGTCGATTATTAAAGACATGAAACTGGACGAAACCATTCCTAAATATGCAACCAATCTTGCTTATCTGAGCAGAGCGAAAAGGAATGACGAGGTAGAATCAAAGATCATTTATTCGATTATTAAAAAGCAGCCGAAGAGAGCGGATCACTATTTTATTTTAAGTATTGTGAACCAGGAAGATCCCTATACTTTTAAATATACGGTAGATGAGATCTTACCGGGAACAGTTTTCAAAGTCAACTTCCTTTTAGGATTTAAGGTAGACCGTAGAATCAATGACTATTTCAATATGGTTTTAAAAGACCTGATGGCAGATGGAACGATACCTTCAAGAAGCAGTCATCCGTCGCTCAGAGCCCACAATATACCTCCTGATTTAAAGTATGTCATTATAGATAATACATATATCAACGATATACTTTTAACGGTGAAACAAAAGATCACCCTTAATATTTACAACTTTGTGAAGTATATCGGAAGTGATGATTTTAAAGCCTGGGGAGTTACTTCGCATAACGTGGTGGTGGAATCAGCGCCAATTACTGAAGAGACTTTATATGATAAGAAAATAGAACAGGCAGGTTTCTTACGGCATAACTTCTAAGTTTCAGTAAACAAGCATACTATCTATTTAAATAAAAATTAATAAATTTGTATATAATTTTTTTAATGGATACTGTACAAAAAGAAAAGAATATAGCTTTAATCAAAGATGTTTTGAGAAACTACTTATTGGAAAAGGGTTTCAGAAACACTCCTGAGAGATACACCATATTGGAAGAGATCTATAATATGGATCATCACTTCAATGTGGATGATCTCTATCTTCTCATGATGCAAAAGAAATATCATGTTTCTAAAGCAACGATTTATAATACTATTGAGATCTTCCTCGATGCTGGATTGATCCGTAAACACCAATTTGGAGAAAAAACATTGACTTCTTCATCTTATGAAAAGTCATATTTCGATAAACAACATGATCACCTTGTGATTTATAAAAAAGATTCAGACAAAGAGATCGAAGAGATCATAGAATTTTGTGATCCTAGAATTCAAGGGATCAAAGAAGCAATTGAAGAAGCTTTTGGCGTAAAGATTGATTCTCATTCGCTATATTTTTATGGCGTTAAGAATGACTAATCAATGAGACTGATTCTTTTTCTATTACTTTTTGCTTCCTCTTTTACTTTTGCGCAAGGACAACAAAAACCTGCGCAAAGGGATCCATATTTACAGGTTCCGGTAAAAAATCCGCCCCAACAAGTGCGCCCTGAAGATAAAGTTAAAATCATTCATGCCGATTTTGTAAAAAAAGATCCGGCAAAATATGATGGGAACCAATACCTACAGGGAAACGTAAAAATTGAAAACCAGGGTTCTATTCTTACAGCTGATGAAGTTGTACTTTATAGCGAAGAAAATTTTGTGAAGGCTATTGGGAATACCAGGCTCCAGAATACAGATGGTTCAGTGATTACTGCAGGGGAAATGGAGTACGACGGGAATACCCAAAAAGGGGTTGCCAGAAAGAATGTAGTGCTTACAGATCCTAAACAGACGATAAGAACAGATATCATGTACTATGATAAGCTTTCTAATCTTGCTTATTTTAATACCGGAGGAACAATATCAGACGGTCAGAATGTAATGTACACGAAGACGGCTACCTATTTTCTGGATACTAAAATGATCGACTTTGTAGGGAACGTAAAGATTGATACTCCTGACTATATCGTTGAGGGACCTAATATCAAACAAAATCAAAATACCAAAGTTGCCGAATTTTTCGGCCCGACTACCATTACGAATCGGGCCCATCCTAAGAATTATGTATATACCGAAAGAGGTACATACAAGATGAATTCCAAGGAGGCTTTTCTTAATAAAAACTCAAGAATACATTATAATGATAAAATTCTTACCGGGGATGATATGTACTTTAATCAGCTCACAGGTTTTGGAACGGCAACCGGAAATGTAACATTAGATGATCCTAAGGAAAAAAGATACATCAAAGGAGGGTATGGAGAAATTTTTGAAAAGAAAGACTCTTCCATGATGACTAAAAATCCTTATGCTGTAAAAATTCTTGAGAAAGATTCCATGTATTTTGCTGCTGATAAAATTATTTCTTTTCAGAAACCTGATGAGAATGATGCAACAGCTAAGAAGAGTTTTTTGAGAGCTTTCAGAAAAGGAAGGTTTTATAAATCCAACGCTCAGGGAAGAGCAGATTCCATCGCTTTCAATGAGACAGACGGAATCATGCATATGTATACAGAACCTATCCTATGGAGTGGAGAAAAGCAGGTTACCGGCGATAAGATAGAAGCTTACTTCAATACAAAAACTGAAGATATAGACTCTTTAAAAGTTATAGGAAATGCTTTTGCGATCAGTAAAGTAGATTCTTTAAATCTTAAGGATGAATTCAATCAGGTGAAAGGGAAATTGATGACCGTTTACTATGAGAAGAATGATATTAAAGAGACGAAGGTGATAGGAAACGCTCAAGCTATCAGCTATGCTGATGACTTTAATGAAAAGACCAAAGAAAATGAAAGAATCGGGATTACCCTTACTACATGTGGGATTATAGATGCCCTATTTGAAAGCAGAGTTCTTCAGATTGTTTCCTGTAATATTGGAGCTATTTCAGATACCTATCCTATGAGTAAAATAGAGCCATCCAAAAGGAAATTTCCTGATTTTAACTGGAACACCAAAGACCGGATCAGGAAATGGCAGGATATATTGGTGGACAGCCCTGGATATGAGGAAATAAAATATGAATCCGATACTAAGCTTTATGACTCAGCCAAAGAAGCTGTTGAAAAGGAAAAAGCAAAAGAAGAAGCTAAAAAGCCAAAGCGGACAAGAAAATAATTGAATATAAAATAAGATAAGACCAACTGCGAAGTTGGTCTTTTTTATGTCTCATTAATTTCGGCATTTAATGAATGTTTTTTAGCTTTGCTAAAATTTTTATTGACATGGAATTGCAAAAGGATTTCTTTACCTATCAGGCACAGACTACTCAGTTTGCGGCGGGATTTGAAGTGGAAAAAGCGGAAGGAAGTTATATTTTCGGAACGGATGGAAAAAAATACCTTGATTTTGTCGCCGGAGTTTCCGCAAATACCCTGGGGCATTCGCATCCTAAGGTAGTTAACGCAATTAAAGAGCAGGCAGATAAGTATCTTCATGTTATGGTATATGGAGAGTATGCACAGGATAAGCCGGTTGCTTTATGTAAGCTTTTAGCAGAAGCTACCCCTGATCCGTTGGAAATTACTTATTTGGTCAACAGTGGGGCAGAGGCCATAGATGGAAGTCTGAAGCTGGCTAAAAGATATACAGGAAGAGAGGAAATTATTTCTTTTAAAAATTCTTACCATGGGAACACACACGGAGCATTAAGTGTTTCCGGAAATGAATACCATAAGAGGGAATTTCGTCCTCTTTTACCCATGATCTCTTTCATAGAATTCAATGATGAAAAAGACCTGGCTAAAATCACAGAAAAAACAGCTTGTGTTATTCTGGAAACCATCCAGGGGGCAGCCGGTTTTTTGGTACCGGAGAATGATTATCTGAAGAAACTAAAAACGAGATGTGAAGAAGTAGGAGCTCTGCTGATTTTAGATGAAATTCAGCCCGGATTTGGAAGAACGGGAAAATTATTTTCATTTGAACATTACGGGATAGTTCCGGATATTCTGGTCATGGGAAAAGGAATGGGCGGAGGTGTTCCGGTAGGTGCTTTTATGAGTTCCAGAAAAATAATGGATTCTTTATCCCATTCACCTAAACTAGGGCATATTACCACTTTTGGAGGCAATCCTCTTATTGCCGCTGCCAGCCATGCAACATTGAAAGAGGTATTGGAAAGCGGGTTGATGGATCAGGTGGATGAGAAAGAAAAGCTCTTTAGAGAGCTCTTAGTGCACCCTAAGATCAGGAATGTCAATGGACGAGGATTGATGCTGGCTGTGAATTTAGGAAGCCCGGAATACACGTTGAATGTAGCTAAAAAATGTATGGAAAAAGGGCTTGTTGTATTTTGGCAATTGTATAGAAACGAATACTTGAGGATTTCTCCTCCGTTAACAATATCTGCCGACGAGATCAGACAAGGATGTCAGATTATTCTAGAGGTACTGAATGAAAACTAATAAAAAATCTCTTCTGATCAGAAGAGATTTTTTTATGCTTTGCATTAAATATTTTCCTTTAAAATTATGCTGGAATGGGGATTTAATATCCGTGACAAATATCATACAGATTGCATAAAAAAATAAATACATTTTTGTGTAATAAAAAAATTAATTTATATATTGCGAGACGATAAAACAAAGATTATATGGCGAAACATAAAGTCCATTACGAATTTCCAATGCATTGTCTTTCAGAGATTTTATATGAGTATCTGGCGACTGCGGAAGGATTGTCAGAATGGTTTGCGGATGAGGTAGTAGAGAAAGGTGATGACTTCTTTTTTAGTTGGGGTGGAGGTCCCGCAGAGAAGGCGACTTTGATTAGATATAAGCCAGAAGGTTTCGTACGTTTCAGATGGGAAGAGGACGAAGGAACGAAGAATTTCTTTGAGATGACTATCACTATTGATGATATTACCGAAGATTTAGCGTTAAATATTACGGACTTTTGTGAAGAAGGAGATGAAGAGGAAAATGCAATGTATTGGGAGAATCTTATAGAAAATCTTAGAATAAAATTAGGTGCAGCTTAATGGCAGGCTGTATAAAATGGTAAAACTGATGAACGATTTATCGTTCATTATTTTTTTATAAATAAATCAGACATTGGAAAATCAATATTTTACATCAGACGAGTTGAATGTGAAGAATAGAGCATTTCTGGTAGGAGATGCGGTGAAGGTTTCTTTTTTTGTAAGGGATGCTAAGCTTATCATGGACGAAGAGTGTTATTTCTTCTTAATGGCTTCCATGAGAAAGATGAGAATGAATATTCCTCTGACATATACCCTGGAGTTTTTTCAGGCTCTTTTTCAAAAAGATGTTATTGAAGGCAAGGGAGTAAAAAATGGGATTATTAATTTTCAGGTTTATAGAAATTCTAACGAATTGACCCTGGCAAAATCATCGGTCTCGTATTTTTATGAAGTGGATGAAAAAGAAGATGTGTTGGCGCTCCATGGAAGATCTTTAGAACTTGACCTGATCAAAGAGATCAATGTTAATAATAACTTATTAAGCAATATCAGAGTTCATTGCCCTGAGAACATTTACGGACAGATTTATGCCCAGGAAAATGATTTGGATGACGTGATCCTATTGAATCCGAATAAAAGAATTGCACGTTCCACTTCAGGGAATCTTTTATTCCTGGAAGGGAATGTAATTAAAGTTCCGAAGCAAACAGAAGGGGCTTATATTTCTCCGCTAATGGAGAATTTTGTAACTTTTTTACATAAAAATAATCTTGCAGATATCCAGGAACACGAGATTATCGCATTTGAATCTCAGAAAGCCGAAGAAATTTTAATGATTTCAGATGAAAAGGGCATGTTTTCTGTAGGAAAGATAAGAAATAAGACTTTTGAACATTCCCGTTTCTCAGAACTGGTAGAAAAGTGGAAAGAGAGTTTTTAAATTGACAAACCCGGTAAACAACAAAGTTCCGAAAGTCCTTTACCGGGTTTTATTCTGAATAGATCAGAAATTGTATTTTTTGAATTCATAGACAAAAGTCTACAAAGTAATCAGCAATTTTTAATGCTTTTATTTATTAGCCCGTTTTACCTTTACTGGTTTCAGGGTTAAAAATACATCCGGAAAGAAAAATAAGATAAGTTGATTTAAAACTTTCATTGTCAGTGATTTTTGGTTTATCAAAGAACGTGAATTCTTTCTTAAAAATTGGTTAAGGTAAGCTTAAAATTTGTTAATTTTTTATATGCTTCACTTTTGACGGATACGAATCAGTTCAGAGAAATATCTTCTGGAGAATTGGCCCAAAGTAGGTATTCCCCTCCAAGATTTTGCATGATAGACTTCCACAGGGTTTGGTCGTTGGGTAATGTATAATCTAAATTATAAATATCCACTACAGTCCACATTTTTTTTTGGACTTCATGGTCTAATTGACCTGCAGACCACCCTGAATAGCCAGAGAAGATCTTCACATCGTCAATTTTTAATTCACCGCTCAATACAGCACTGATAATATTTTCAATGTCTTCCGTTAAATAGAATCCATCTGCAATATCCGTGTAAATTTCGGTCACTTTTTTTCCTTTGACAATAAAAAATACTTTGTCATTTTCTACTGGTCCACCGTCATATACCTCGATTTTGAAGTCGAAAAAATTTTTGAACTTACTACTCATCTGGCCGTTTTTTTTATTTAATATCAAACCAAATGCGCCGCTTTCGTTGTGTTCAATAATTAGGACTACCGATCTGGAAAAAATATCGCCGGAAATATCAGGTGTGGAAATTAATATTTTACCTTTGTATGAGTAATTCATACTCAAATTTAATAAAAATTATTTATGGAAAACCTTCATGACAAGAGAAAAGTATATGAGAAATCCCAACTTATTGAAAGTGAGATAAAACAAAATCCTATGGAGCAATTCAGGGATTGGTTTCTTGAAGCCTCAGAGACTCCAGGGATTTCTGAAGCGAATGCTATGGCTATTTCCACTGTAGAAGATGATGGTTGTCCCCGGACAAGAATGGTTCTGCTAAAGGCGTATACCCACGAAGGATTTATTTTCTACACCAATTACGGCAGCAGGAAAGGAAAAGCTATAGAGAAGGGGCATAAAGTCTGTCTTCACTTTTTCTGGCCGATGTTGGAAAGACAGATTATTATAAAAGCAGATGTAGAGAGAATTGCGGAAAACCTGAGCGATGGGTACTTTCATTCAAGGCCAAAAGGAAGCCAGTTAGGTGCAGCAGTTTCTCCACAAAGCCAGGTAATTCCTAACAGGGAGTTTTTGGAAGTAAAGCTGAAAGAGCTTGAACAAAAATATGAGAATAGTGAAGTTCCCAGACCGGAAAACTGGGGTGGATATCTTGCGAAGCCTTATGAGATAGAATTCTGGCAAGGACGTCCTAATAGATTACATGACAGGATTATTTATAATCTGGAAGATCTGGACTGGAAAGTTTCACGGTTAGCTCCATAATAGCAAAATATAGGTTCATTGAAATATAGAATTAATTTCAATAATCTATAATATTTAAAAATTTTTGAATACAAAATAAAAAAGAGGCTGTCTCAAAAGGACAGTCTCTTTTTAGTATTTCATTGAAAAAAGATTTCGATATTTTGAATAAAAAAAATATCTTGGAAAAAAGAAGATATAAGTCAAAAAAGCAGTCTGTTTTAGGCTGCTTTTGACATTTTCTTTAGATTGTGGCAATTGCGAGTATGCCGATTTCTACCTCGACTTTATTTTTTCCCCGAAGCATGAATCGTTTAAAATTTTTGTTGTGTTTGAGCTCTGCAAAAACAGGTTCAACATCATGGCATCTTTGTTTTCTGAGTTTGATGCCCTTGCTGGTATTAAGAAGTTTGAAAACCTTTTCTCTGATTTTTGCCAATTTAGGATTGTTTTGTGAAGTGGTTATTTGTCCAGATTTCTGATCTTTTCTGAAGTAATTATATTTAACATAAGCTTTTATTTTCTTAGATTTTAACAAGTTGTAATTTTCTTCTGAGCCATAACCAGCATCAGCAACAAGCTCTTTGGGAGCTTTATGATAGCTTTCTTCAAAACCCAGTAAATGAGTCGCTAATGTTTTGGTGTCTGTTGGGTTGGGATGAATTGAATAATGTAAAATGAATTGTCTATGGGTAGAAATTTGTAGATTGTAAGCGGGTTTTAGTTGTCCGTTTCGCATATGATCCTCCTTCATTCGCATAAAAGTAGCGTCTGTATCGGTTTTGGAATAGGAATTTCTATCTTCTAATAATTCTTGCTGTTTTTTATATTTCTCTAAATTATCTGCCCAGTTTTTCTTAGCATAATTCAGTTTCTGACGAACTTTTGAAGCTACTTTTTTATCTTTCAAAACTTCATTGATCTTTTCGATGGTTTGAGTTACTTTTTCAGAATCTACTTCTTTAAAATCAATACTTTCTGTATTTTCAAGCTCGTCTTTGGCAACTGTTTCTGCATAGTTCCAAAGCTCTTCTAATTGCTCTGCAATCCTTTCTTTGTGTTTTTTGACAGCTCTTCCCCAAACAAAAGTATAGCGATTGGCATTGGCTTCTATCTTGGTGCCATCTACAAAAGTGGTTTTCATACTTACCAAACCTTCCTTTTCCAAAAGAAGAACAATTTGTGTGAAAATAGCTTTAATCTCACCTTTCAATCGTTCACTACGGAACCTGTTTAAGGTGTTATGATCGGGACGGCTCATTGCAGAGAGCCACATAAAATGGATGTTTTCTTTCAAGGCCTGCTCCATTTTGCGGCTTGAATAGATATTGCTTAAATAGCCATAAATCAAAACTTTCAAAAGCATTTTCGGGTGGTAGCAAGATGTTCCGCCAGGTTTGTAGGTTTTAATTAAGCTTTTGATATCCAAGCCATCAATAATGTTTGAAACAATTTTCACAGGATGTCGCTCATCAATCAACTCCGATAAATTGGGAGGAAAAAGCAGATTTTCTTTGGGGGTGTAATCTTTAAAGACTACTTTTGACGTACTTAACACAATGCAAATTAATCAATTTGCAACTATTAGGAAAGCGAAAGCTTTCCTTTTTGCATAAAAAAGGCTATCTCTTTTGAGACAGCCTCTTGAATTTTACTAATCTGAATGATTATTTTTTCTTAGCACCAGAAACTGCTGTAGATAAGTCAGCTCCAGCCTTGAATTTAGCAACTTTTTTAGCAGCAATTTTGATTGGTTTTTTAGTTGCAGGGTTAATACCTTGTCTAGCAGCTCTCTCAGCAACTGAGAAAGTACCGAATCCTACTAAAGAAACTTTTCCGTCTTTTTTCTTTAAAGTAGTAGTAACGTTAGAAATGAAAGATTCAAGTGCAGACTTAGCTGCAACTTTTGTAATTCCTGCGTCTTTTGCGATTGCGTCGATTAATTCAGACTTGTTCATAATTTTTAATATTAAAGTTGGTTCGTAATTATAGCAAATATAATACTATTTTCTAATTGTGCAATTTTTTTATTAAATGTTGTGCAATTTTTTCACTTTTTCATGAAAAACATCAAAATATGATAATTAGGTTTTTCACGAAAAATCTACGTTACCCGTTACTAAAATCATGCCAAATGCTTATGTGTATTGACTTTAGCTAAATGATAATATTATTCTCTCTATTTATTAAATCCTAAATTTGTATAAACAATTAATATAATTGGCGATATGATTGTAGATTTAGTAAGTAAAATCGCAAAATTTTAATTTAAAAAAAATTAAATACCTGTGTATCTGGTGCTTTTAAAATCATTTTAAAATCTGATTTGTAAATTTTTATTAATAAATTTGCAGTATGTTAATAGAAGTTTTCAAATCTAAGATTCATAGGGTAAGGGTGACGGCCTCTGACCTTAATTATATCGGAAGTATAACCATTGATGAGGATCTGATAGAAGCTGCCGGATTGGTAGTGGGAGAAAGAGTATACATCGTTAATGTGAATAATGGGGAGCGTTTTGATACGTACATTATAAAAGGTAAGAGGAAATCCGGAGAAATATGCTTGAACGGACCTGCTGCAAGAAAAGTTCAGAAAGATGATATCATCATTATCATTGCTTATGCGCAGATGACTCCTGAAGAAGCAAAGACTTTCCAGCCGAAAATTGTTTTCCCGGATGAAAAAACCAACCTGCTTACTTAATTCATGGAGAAAAAGTCGACTAGTCCATTAAAATCAATCATTACAATTGTAATTTCGCTTGCATTTGCAGGCTTTTTTTTATGGCTTGCCTTAAAAGGGCTTGATTTTAAAGTAATACAGAAATCACTGGCTAAAGCCAACTATCTATGGGTGCTATTTGCTTCCGTGTTTGGAATTTTGGCATATTGGTTCAGGGCTATCCGTTGGAACCTTTTGTTGGAGCCTATGGGACACCAGATTTCTAACTCCAATTCTCTATGGTCTATTTCTTTTGGATATCTGATGAACCTGACGATTCCAAGAAGTGGTGAGGTGGCAAGAGCTACAGCATTGTATGGAGTGGAAGGAGTTCCTGTAGATAAATCTTTCGGAACGATTATATTGGAAAGGGTAGTGGATCTGATTTGTATGATGGGCTTTTTAGGATTGACCCTTATCTTTAAATACAAGGCTATTCTATCCTTTTATGAAAACTCTGGAATACAGCCTAATCCTAATAAAATTATAATAGGATTGCTGGTATTGGTTATCGGAACAATACTCTTTTTCGTTTTTAAAAAGAAGCTTTCAACTATTCCTGTTTTAGGAAAAGTTATCGGCTTTATAGATGGTATTTTTCAAGGAATTACTTCTATTTTTAGGCTAAAGCAGAAAGGGAAATTCATTTTGTATACATTAGGGATATGGATATCTTACTATTTTGCTGCTTATCTGGTGTGTTTTGCATTACCTGAAACTTCAGATTTTACAATTGCTGATGGATTTTTTATCATTGTAGTCGGCACATTGGGAATGATTGTTCCGGCCAGTGGAGGCATCGGAGCATTTAATCTCGCGATGAAATTTGGTTTTATGGCTCTATTTATCTCTATGGGGAAAAGCGCCGAATTAGGGAGTGAAATGGGGCTTACCTATTCCTTTATCTCTTTGCCCCTGCAAATTGTGATTATGCTGGTAATGGGACTGATTTCCATTCCTATGTTGGCTAAGGCAAGAAACAATAGAGTGAGTCATGCTGATATGGAAAATTAAATATTTTTAAATATATTATAAAAGCCCGGTCAATAAGATCGGGCTTTTTTATTGAAATATGATTTTCATAAAATAAGAATGTTCATCTTCACCAATAATTGTAAAACCTAAATCCGAATATAGTTTTTGTGCTTTATTAGTTTTTAAAACACTTAACGAAACGGATTTTCCGGTTAATGATGCTTCTGCAATAATATCCTGTAGAATGGCTTGTCCAATTCCTTTACCTTGCAGGTTGGGATCAATCTGAAGTTGCATCACTTCTATTTCATCTGTACGTCTGTCGATCTTCAACAAGCCGATAGGTTGACAGTCTAAAATAATGATATGAGCTTTTTCGAACTGATAGAGTACCCGCTTTAGTGTATATTCTTTTGTGGTGGGGAGATTGGAATTTTGATAGTGTTCGGTCATCGTTTTCATTCTTAGGTTAAGTAAGAATTCGACGTCGTTTTCCTGAGCCTTTCTGTATTCTAATTGCAGATTCATTGTATTTACCCTTTTCAATGTCACAGAAAAACGAAAATGTTTTTCAATGAAACGAATATATCGAAAAATAAATACTTATAAAAGTTTAAAGAAGCCCCTTTTCCCTATTTTGATTTTTGTTTCTCCTATGAGTTCTATTTCTTCATTAGGATCCAGTATTTTTATATTGTTGACCTGGATTCCTCCGCTTTCAATCAGTCTCCGGATTGCGGATTTACTTAAATCATTTTTTAGCTGATGGCATAATTCTATGATCATTATTTTATTCTGAAGGTGATTTAAAGAAACGATATAAACTGGTTGAAAGATCTTTTCTTCAAAGTTCTTATTTTGAAACTGATTGCTGAAAAACTCTTCAGCAGATTCTGCTGATAAAGCATCATGATATTGGGTGATGATATTTTTTGCGATTGATTTTTTAATGATCATGGGGTTCTCTCCCTGATCCATTCTGGATTTTAAATCCTGCTTTTCCTGAATGGAGAAATTGGTAGTGAGATTAATAAATTCATCAATCATAGCATCAGGAATCGACATAGTTTTTCCAAACATTTCGTTAGGATGATCGGTTAATCCAATAATATTATTCAGCGATTTACTCATTTTCTCTTTCCCGTCGAGCCCTTTCAGTAGGGGCATGCACATGACAATTT
Source organism: Chryseobacterium piperi (assembly GCF_002285635.2). NCBI lineage: Bacteria > Pseudomonadati > Bacteroidota > Flavobacteriia > Flavobacteriales > Weeksellaceae > Chryseobacterium > Chryseobacterium piperi. Next base: position 4,238,939 of record NZ_CP023049.2, read on the forward strand.
GTGGCGGTATTCCATGAGTTTCCTGAAGCTGCCTTCCCATGGTGCAATTGAATAACTGATCAGTTCCTCCCATTTCTATATCACATTCTATTTTTACAGAATCAAATCCCTGTAAAATAGGATACACCAGTTCGTGCATAGAGATTGGGGTATTTTCTGTGAATCGTTTGTTGAAATCGTTTCGGTGCATCAGCTGAGCTATTGTCACTTTTGATAGTAACTGAATCACTTCCGAGAAGTCCAGATGGTCTAGCCAGTCGGAATTAAATACGATTTGTGTTTTATCGATATCGATCACTTTTGAAAGTTGATTGATATAGGTTTGCGCATTATGCTGTACATCTTCAATACTTAAAGGTTTTCTGGCTTTGTTCTTCCCCGTAGGATCACCTATCCTTGCCGTGAAGCTGCCGACAACAATAATAATCTGATGTCCCAGGTCTTGAAACTGTTTCAATTTTTTAAGAACAACGGCATGCCCCAGGTGTAAGTCCGGAGCAGTAGGATCGAATCCTAGTTTGATGCTTAATTTTCTGTTTTCATTTTCGGCTTCTTGCAGCTTGTTCTCAAGCCCATTTTCCGGTAGAATAATATCTACGTTTTCTTTTAATACATGGATCATTTTATTCATTTTTTTTGCATGAAAAAAGCCCGAACATACAATGTTCGGGCTCTATATTATTTTAAAATTATTTTACTGAATTAGCTATATAGAAAATCTTCCCGAACCATAATCGGGTAGTAATACTCGCTGAAAAAAGGAAGACGTAATATGTTATTTAACTGTTTCATCTGAACAGCAAATATAGAAGTTTTTTTGATATTCATCAGAAACAGAAAGTAAAAAGTTGTTTCCTGATCAGAGAAAGATTGAAGAATTTTTTTTTATACTAATTTAATGAGATATATTTATTGTTAAATACAAATTATATACGAGATGAAAGCAATAGTTATTGAGCAGCCAGGTGGAGTAGAACAACTGATTCATACGGAAGTGCCTAAGCCAACGCCCGGAAAAGGTGAAGTTCTGGTAAAAGTAAAAGCGATAAGTGTCAACCCTATCGATACTATCGTAAGAGCAGATGAAAATGAATTTGCATGGGCATTCGGTGAAAAACGTCCGGTGATTCCCGGTTGGGATATTTCCGGTGATGTTGTTGAGAAAGGACCAGAGGCCGAGTCTTTTAATGTAGGGGATGCTGTTTTGGGATTAGTAAATTTTCCGGGTATCGGAAATGCTTATGCAGAATATGTTGCCGTTCCTGTTTCGCAATTGGCATTAAAGCCGGATCATGTTTCTTACGAAGAGGCTGCTGCTGCTACCCTTGCAGCAACTACGGCTTGGCAAGCCATCGTCACCAACGGAAAGGTGAAAAAAGGAGATAAAGTTTTGATTCATGCAGCCTCAGGTGGTGTTGGGCATTATGCGGTACAGATTGCCAAATCCTTTGGAGCTTATGTTATAGGTACTACTTCTGGAGCAAATATAGATTTTATAACTTCGATTGGAGTGGATGAGCCTATTGATTATACTCAGAAAGATTTTAGCCAGGAGGTATCTTCAGTAGATATTGTTTTGGATCCTTTTGGAGGGACTGTACTTGAAAAATCAGTAGGTATAATGAAGCCGGGTGGAAGGATCATTTCATTGCTTTCTCCTGAAGTTAATGAAGCAGCGACAAAAATAGTGGAGGAAAAAAATATAGAAATAATTCCGATGGTTGTTGAGTCTAATGGTGATGACATGAAGTCTATTGCAGGATTATTAGATAAGGGAGCATTGAAATCACATGTTGATTTTGTTTATCCTTTTTCTGAAATGGATAAAGCACATCTGCAGATAGAAAAACGGCGTACTGTTGGAAAAATAGTAGTTAATAATCTATAAAAAATACCGGCTGCACATACAGCCGGTATTTTTTTTATGTGAGTTTAGATTAAAATATCTCAATATTCAGAGCTTTCTGAATTACGAACGATATTTTCCAAACTGCCGTTGATTTCAGCATAAGTATTTCTAATCTGTTCTTTCCAGACTTCCAGATCTTCAGGTTTTACTCTGTCAGCCTTATCAAAAAAGAAATGCTGGTTGATTTCGAATCCACAATAGGTAAATATTCCTTTGTCAGAGGTAAGAGAGAGGGCTTTATCCATTCCGATACGCTCATATTCTTCATTAGATTTACCATGCGTATTGATAATAACTGTTTGTTTGCCTGTTAATAAACCTTTTTGAATTCCCTGATCATAACGGTAGGCATAACCATAGCTGAAAACCCGGTCTATATATCCTTTCATAATAGAAGGCATTCCTGTCCACCAGATGGGATAGATGAAAGTGACATGATCTGCCCAGGTAATGAATTCCTGCTCTACTCTGATATCGTCAGCAATTTGTCCCATTCTTTGTTCCTGGATATCCTGTAAAGAAAGGACAGGATTAAAATTAATCTGATTTAGATCCCTTACAATGAGTTCATGATCTTCAGATGTTAGAGTTTCTATTACAGTTTCCAATAAATGGTGATTTAAACTGTTTTCATTTGGGTGCGCATAAATAATTAGATGTCTCATTTTTTCTACTTTTTTAAATTTTATATGACAAAGGTAGAAGAGAGGACAAAGAGAAAATTGTAAGAAAACGAAATGTCGTTTATTCAGATTTGGGATTGCAGATATCCTGTTGGAATTTCAGATATTGAGAAGGTGATAGGTGGATGAAATGTTTAAAATCATGGATCAGCTGGCTTTGATCATAGTAATTACATTGATCGATGATGGAGAACCATTCTACTTTATTCTGGTTTTCTATTTCCTTTTCTATTAGCTGTATTGCTTTTGAAAAACGATTATAACGGTTGATTTCTTTTGAAGAATATCCGAACTGTTCCTTCTGCTTGAGTTGAATGGTTCTTTCACTTTGATTCGTTTTTTCTGCTATAGCTTTAATGGGATTTATATTTTCATTTTTAAAATGACTTAAAAGCTGACTGGTAGAATCCTGGTTTTGGAGATAAGGTCTGCAAAATTCCAGGATGTGATCTATCTGAGCCTTCGTAGAGTTTATGTTTGAAAGACGGTACCATAAATCGGTAAAACAGTTTTCTGCTAATAATTCATCGGGATTTATTGCTGAATGCTGGTCAACGATAACTTGTCCAAAAAACCTGAAAAACGCATCATCTTTAAAATTGGCTACTAAAATAGAAGTTTTCACTGGTAAAGTATATTCAAAAGAATGTCTTATAGGCCCAAATACCAGGCATTTGTCAACGGTTATGGTGGTGTTTTCTTTCGTTGTCATTGAAGCTCTTTCGCCAAAGCAAAACAGCAGGATAGTCTGGTAGGTGGGGAGTAACGTTTTCGTGATGGGGTGCCCTGAAGTATTCTCAGCAAAATAAAAATGAGAAAATATATTTTCGAATTCGTGAGGTACGGAAATTTTGAAATTATTGTATTCTGGTTCTTGCATAGCCGATTTTATAAGTTTTTTTTCATTTTATAGTTGATAAAATCAACGCCTTTTACCGCTACTGTTTGTTCTTGGATTACTTTGAATCCCATGTTTTCAAAAAAGGGTTTGGCTGTTTTACTTACATCTGCTGTCAGGATTTTTTGATTTTGCTTAATTGCTTCCTGTTCCATATGAGTATACAATAGTGAACCTATTCCCTTACGAAGGTAATCTTTATGAACAAATAGGAAATCAATATAATGCCCTTTATCCAGAGTACAGAAACCGGTGATTCTGTCATGATCTGTTGAGACTAAAACCAGTTGATTTTTGAAAACCCGCTCCCATCGTTCTTTATTTTCAATACCTGAACTCCAGACTCTGATTTGTTCATCATTGTAATCGTGGATGCATACATGATGAATGGTATCTGTAAAAAGCTGTTGCAGCTCATATAAATCTGTGTCTTTTGCTTTTCTGATCATAACCGTTAGAGTATATCTGATATAATTTAATTCTCTTAAAACTTTTGTTAATTAATGCTATGTATAAAATCGGCGGAAGTTCTTAATAATCATGGAGTTTGATGATAGGACCTTTGTAAAATCGGGTAAGGTCATATAACTCTGCAAAATATTGGTGGAGTATAGGTTCTGAATAGTCGATGAATTGATTTTCTGAATTTTTCAGGCCTGAATCAAATTCATCTTCTGCAAAAGAATATATGGTTTTATGCTCAGTTTTTAAAAAATCTATCAAAAGAAGATTAGGATTTTCTTTTTGATAAAACTGACTGACTAGCCCTGTGAAAAACAGCCCATAAATTAGAAATGGACTTAAATTTTCGGCATTGGATTTATAAGATAAGGAATTTTGAGAATGATCCTGATAATCAGCTAATATTTGGGAGAAATTTTTAACATTCGGCGGTGGAATGTCATAAAACTGATCTATTCCATGAACATATAATTGATTGATTACTTCTTCATTGCTATTTTGATCGGAATTTGTGTCCTTATATTCGTTTTCGAACCAATGAATGATAGAACGAAATTCTTCCGGAGAAAGATTTTCAATACTGTCTTTTACTTTTGTTTTAATAATTTCAAAGCTGGTCTTTCGATCCTCATCCAGAAAGTTAAGAACCGTTTCTTCTTCACTGCACAGCTTATTATACAAATTAATTTTGGCAATGTTAGGATTTGTTTTTATGAAATAAATTTCTTCTGCCATACTATTTTGTCTCGAAATTTTAAATAATTGCCACTAAGTGGTTACTAAAGATACAAATATGTTGGCGTATAATGCTAAAATTTTTAATGGATTTGTATGCAGTGCTTTATTCTATTTCTTCAAAGTTTGATGGAGTACAATTCTGTTTCCTTCAGAGTTTTCAAATTCAGCGATAGTAAAAGCCATATTTTTCATTCAGTGCTTACTTCAAAGAAAATGATAGTTCAATCGTTTCATTTTTATTATTGGATATACTTCTCAATTTCTGCTGTAATCTCATCCAGGTTTCCAAATTTTCTGGATATAATTTTTCCATTTTGATCCACCAAGATTTGTAATGGATAGCCTGTAGCGTGCAGTTTGGTACGGAATTCTTTATTCAGGTCAAAATAATTTTCCCAGGTTACTTTATTTTCGGCTAGTATTTTATTCGCACGCTCCATTCTCTCTTTCATCGTATCATCAGCAACACTTATAAATTGTACTCCTTTAGCCTTATAATTTTCGTATAGACTAACCAGTTTAGGAACGTCTTTAATGCACGGTTTGCAGGTAGTTGCCCAATAATCTATTAATGTGATTTTGTAATCTGAAAAGGTTGATTTATTGATCTTATCAGACGCATTAAGCTGAAGATCAGGAAAATTTTCTCCCACGCCTGTAGAACTTTCTATCTTAAGAACCTTATCAAATTCTTTATAACTGAAGATTCCTTTAACCTTTTTAGAGAATAATGACATGTTCTCAACATAACTTCTGTCAAAACCGTATTTTGAAAAATCATTCACAATTTCCCAAAATGCTACATATGAGCTCGGATTTTCATTGATGTAAGCTTTCAATAGCTTCTGTTTATATTCAATGTCTCTTGGGTCATTAGCCTCATAGGGCTTTAATTTTTTATCTGCTATTTCAAGCTGTTTTTTCAACCTTTTGTATTCTGCATTAGTTGATGTTTCGGAACCTGAAATAAAATCCAGATTTTTATTCTTAATCTGGATAGTGTAGTCTCCCTTTTCGATGAAGAAAATATCAGATCCATATCCTCCTTTTTCGATAGCATTAAAGTATCCAAATATAATAGGTTGGGGGTATTCTATTTGCCCGGTCACTATATTTGGATCATTAATCTTTATAAAAGCAGTATTAAAACCTTTCATAAATCTTACATTTTTGTTGGGCTGTATCGTGAAATTGTACAGTTTGTGAGTTTCTCCCATTCCCATTGGAGGAGCTATAGATATTGAGTCTTTCTCAAACACTGGAGCACTAATCTCCATTTTAAAATTGCTCTGGGAATAAATGGAACAAAATGATAAAAGAAATATAAATTGTGAAATTTGTTTCATAAATAAGATTTAAAAACTAAAGATATTATTTTTATTAACGATCTACATTAATGTTTTGAAGAAATGCTACAAAAAAAGAGACTAAAAAGCCTCTTGATGATCAATATGTAAATCTTTTTAAAAATCCATCACGGTATCCAATCCTCTTCTAAGTCCTTTAAACGTTCCTATTTTTTCAATGGCCAATAATCCTCCTTTGACATAAGGTTCGGCACTGGTTCCGGAATCGTGTCTGATGATTAATTTTTCGTCTTTTAATCCAAAAATAGTTTCTACAGCAATGACATGTCCAGGAAGTCTTACGGAATGAACATGCACACCTTCCATATCTGCACCTCTCGTTGCTTTTTCACCAATCAGCTGTTCATCAGGAATATGAACTAGGGGCTTTTGAACCTGGGCAAGACGATGTGCGAGCTCTCTTACCGTTCCACTTGGTGTATCAATTTTAAGCTCATGCGCATAATCGATGATTTCATAATTGGGAATATATTTTGCGGCAATTTCTGCGAATTTTTGTAAAAGGACAACCGTAATGGCAAAGTTTCCAACAGCCAGTACGGAAGTATTATTTTCCAAAGCTGTCTTTTCAATTTCAGTGTAATCTTCTGTCGTTAATCCTGAAGTCCCGACAATAACTCTTTTCCCTCTTTTCAGGGCAGCAAGTATATTGACTTTAGCAATGTCGGGTTTGGTATAATCAAACAATACATCAAAATCCACTGAGTCGAGTGCTTTTTCAATCGTATCAAATACCGGGATCTTATCATCTCCCAGATTCAGGAGTTCGGCAAGGTTTTTCCCATTATTGGAACGGGATAAGCCTCCTGAAAGTTGCATTCCCTCTTGTTTAAAAATAGCTTTACTCAGCTCAGAGCCTGCCCATCCGGTAGCTCCTGCAACGAATACTTTGATCATGATTTTTTTGTTTAAGTTAATACTATTTTTATTCTACCTCAAAAATTGCCTGAATCTCTACGGAAGAATTAACGGGGATTGAAGAAGCTCCCAAGGTAGCTCTGGCATGTTTTCCTTTTTCTCCGAATACTTCTACTGTTAAATCAGAAGCGACATTCATTAAGTCGGCATGTTTGGTATAGTCATCTTTGGTGTTGAAAATTCCGGTTAGTTGTACACATCGTTTCACACGATCTAAATCGCCGCCTACAGCTTCATTTAAAACCGATAAAACATTTAGCATTGTTGCTTTTGTTGCTTCTTTCACCTGATCTTCGTTCAATGTCACTCCGAGTTTTCCCGGATTTAAAATTTTACCATCTTTCAGAGCCACCTGATTAATAAAGATCAAGTTCCCGGAACGTACAAAAGGCTGATAATTTCCGGCAGGTTTAGGAACTTGCAGAAGCATAATCTGTTTTTGTTTTAAAACAGCATTAATGTCGGCAGACTTTTCATTTGAAGAATTGTTTGTAGCGGCTTTATTGGCAAAGGTTCCTTTTAGTGCTGTGGCTACTTTGGCAAAGTTTTCTCCCTGTAGCCTGGCTATATAACGTTCGCTTTCACTGGGACGTTCTACATTTTTTACAGATGCCAGACTGGTTACTCCTAATACCGTATTTCCCTGAGGAATATTTTTATTTACATTTTCAATACCACGAATGCCATTCGAAACTAAAACCATTCCATGAACTGCCAGGCTATTCCAAAATGATTGTATTGCCAGCTCTTTTCCGGCACCGCTTCCCGCAGACATAAATACGGTAGCAGGCATGCCTTCTAAAGAGTGATTCGTCCATAAGCTAACGGTTTTTGATAAAAACTCACTCATTCCAGTACTGATATTTCCGAAATAAATGGGAGAGCCAAAAGCAATTCCATCATACGTAGCTAATTCTTCAATAGAAGCAACTGGAATATCTTTCAATTTAGGATTCGTTGATACTTTTATCTGCTTAATTATAGCTTGTGCATTTCCTTTGTTTTCAATTCCTTTTGATATTTCTTTGGCTAATTCATAGGTTCCACCATTATCTGAATAAAAGAGAACCAAAACTTTGGCTTTATGTTCTTGTGCCATGATAGATTGGGTCATTATCAGGAGTAAAAAAACACTGATAATCTTGCTTATATTTTTCATAATCTTTTAGGTCTAAAATTCAAATACAAAATTAATTATGTCGTTTTTATTAAATTTGCCAAAAACAATATGCAAAACGCCAAAATAAAATGTGGGTTAATTGAAGAGGGTAAGGGCCTCTACAACGATGCTATTTCGAAAGATGCTTATGTGTGGTATGAAAAGGATTGGCAGCATGACGATTACGAGCATATACACGAAAGAGCCCAGCTCACCTATGTGGAAGAAGGATATCAGTATTTGCATATTGAACAGAAGATTTATCTTGTTCCTAAAAATCATGTAATCTGGATTCCTTCGGGAGTAAAACACCGGACTACTTCTGAAGCAAAAACAGTAAACCTGATGGTTATCTTATTTAAAACAGTCATTCGATCTGATTTTTTTAAAGACGTACATGTTTTTGCTGCACCCCCGGTTTTAAAAGAAATGCTTTTATATGCTTCTAAGTGGAACAAACTAGAATCTGAAGATGGAGAACAGAAGTTGTTTTTGAAAGCTTTATTAAACAGTTTGCCTAACTTTTGCAATGAGAGCCGGTTTTTAGAAATTCCTGTTCCGGAAGACCATCGGCTTATTCCGGTTTGCGATTATGTTAACAATCACTACCATGAGAATCTGAATGTAGGAGATATGGCCGATCTTGCAAAAATGTCTGTACGAAGTTTACAACGGATATTTAAAGAAGAAACAGGGATTACGCTCCAGAAGTACGGGCAATTGATCAGAATTTTAAAAAGTGTAGAACTTATCGACACCAAACAGTATACATTGAGTGAAATTGCTTTCAAAGTGGGGTATAAAAGCTTGTCGGCTTTTACATCTTCTTATATTTCTATTATGAAAGAAGGGCCGAAAGTAAAGAAAAATATCAGTTTCTAATCTCCATAAATAATTAATCTGCTTCGATATTTTTCAGCATGAAGAGAAGTTGAGCCATATATTGACAACTCAACTTGCAAAGGCCATTGGATGATCCTGATTATTTTTGGCTTTCCCTTACAGCCCGAATCAGTTTATCATTACGTTTTTCTGCTCTTTCGTTGGTTAGTGACATAGCAGCCCAAATAGCAGCAGGAATCCAGCCAATCACAGTGATTTGTAAAATAAAACATACAATTCCGGTCAATATTTTCCCACGAACGATGAACGATAAAAATGGGAGTAAAATAGCTAATAACATGATGTAAGTGTTTTTTTAATGGTGATACTTTTTCCAGGTAATTTAGTAAAATATTTTTATTTAAAATACCATCTTTCTTTTAATGATATCCAATTATTACGAATCTTGAACCGTTCTTTAATGAGACTGGGGATCAAAATAAGCTTTAAAAGTAAGCGGGTTTTCGGTTTTGTCTTCAGCTTCCTCAAGATACTCAAGGTACTCCTCCTGATGCTTTTCCATATAGATCATGACGATGGCCAGGTTGATAAATAGGTTTTTGTCTTCAGAATGTAAAGTTAATGCAGTCTTTAAATACACTAATGCCTTTTCGTTCTCTCCCATATCAGAATAGATTGCACCCATATTGATTAAAGCGGACGTGTTTTTGGGTTCAATGCTTAAAATTTCATCTAATTCTTTGATTAAAAGTTCATTGATGGTATCCCAATGATCATCATTTTCCCATCTTTTTGCCTGGAGTTTTTTTACGTTTTCTAATCTTAATGTTATATTATCCATGATCTGAAATTACTAATGGTCATTGGTTATTTTTTAGGTTTTATCTGATACGAAGTTCGGAATAAAAAACAGAAGTAATATCCTATTTATTATTTTGGTTAGCAGGCAGGATCCATTGTATTAAACTTTCACGTTCTACAATATTCCAGGAGTGCGGATGCTTTTTTCCATTCGCTCTGATTCCTCTGTTTTTTGTTTTTATAAATTCAGCTTGCTGGTTTCCTAAATCAAGTAGAGATAAATAAGCCTTTTCTAGTTTATAGGCATTGAGATCTTCATACTTTCGGTTTTTATTCTTCATTTGCCATTCCAGATCGGGTTCACAATACAGCCTTACTTTAATGTTTCTTAAATCTTTTATATTTTCAAGGGAATTTAATGATACAAGATAGGGCGAAAAGCTTTTGTATTTCTCGATGTTTTGTTTTGGATTACCGATTTCTTTTTCCAATAAATTAACTAAAAAGTGTCCTTCTTCTACAGCTTCCTGGTCTATATTTTTTGTGATATCATTTTTTGCCCCTTGATATAATTCTTCAAGATCAATCGGTGAATCAACAACGATGAGACCCTTGGGCTGGATTGGGTTTCTTGTTTTTATGAGATAGCTGGACAATAAAATGGCAACATTACCGCCACTGGAAAACCCTCCAATAAATATATTTTCTTTTTTGATGTTGTTTTCATTAAAGATGCTATTTAATGTTTGCGCATATTCTTTCTTTTCCACTTCGGTTAAGTAAAGCTGCTGATTGTAATCGAGAAGTAAGGTACTGATTCCTTCTTTTTCAATATCTTTTAGAAATTTAGCTTCAGTCTTTGTATTTTCAATGTCACAAGGATAGCATGGGAATAGAACAAGTACTGCTTTTTGTTGAGGTGTTATTTTCAATTCAAAGTGATTCCCTTTTATTGTTTTTATTTCCTGGCCGCTTATTTTGTAGGATAACAGAAAGCATAAGAAGAGGGGGATACAGATATTTTTAAACATATTAATTTTATGATTTAGCCAAGTTCTAAAAATAGAAAAAGCTTTTGAAGTTCAAAAGCTTTTTAATTGTATCCTTGAAATAACAAAAAGTAGGTTATTTTTCTACTGAAATCAAGAGCATCATGGGACGTCTTAATTCGTCTTTCATTTCTGCGAACTCTTTTAGCATTTGATCGCTAGGTTCCGGTTCGGTAATTTCTTTTATCTTGAAACCTTGTTTTAAAAGACTGCTGAGGTAACCGGTCAGAGTTCTATGATATTTTACTACATTTTCGCCTAAAAATGTAGTATCTCTTTTTCCTTGAATAAAATAATGATCTACAGGCCAATGCTGTTTTTCTCCATGAGACCCATAAGCCCAGTCCTGACTTCCTTCTGCTGTGAATATGGGGTGTTCTACTGAAAATACAAAATGTCCGCCAGGCTTTAGCCATTGGCATATATTCTGAGCCATTGTATTAAATGATTCTATATAATGGAAGGTTAAAGAGCTTAATATAAGATCAAATTGCTCAGCAGGATAGTCAACCTCTTCAAGAGCTTTTTGTACATATTCAATGCCATCAAGCTGATTAATTTCTCTGGCTTTTTCCAGCATTTTTTCGGAAAGATCAATCCCTGTTACAGATTTTGCTCCCTGCTCGACGGCATACCGACAATGCCAGCCAAAACCACATCCCAGATCAAGCACTGTTTTTCCGGTGAAGTCCGGCAGCATCTTTTTAAGAGCATGCCATTCTCCGGCTCCTTCCAATCCTATTTGAGAACGAAGCATTTTTTCATATTGCTCAAAAAAAGAGCTATCGTCGTATTTATTTTCTTTCATTACAGAATATCTGATTTTTGTATGATATTATCCAAAAGCTCTTTTCAGCAGGCTTTCTACTTTGGGTTCGCTTCCTCTGAAGTTTTTATACAGTTCCATCGGATCTTTTGTACCTCCTGAAGAGAGAAGTATTTTATATTTAGCAGCAATTTCAGGGTTAAAAATTCCGTTTTCTTTAAAATATTGAAATGCATCGGCATCCAGTACTTCCGCCCACTTGTACGAGTAATAGCCTGCAGAATATCCACCCTGGAAAATGTGTGAGAAACTTGGGCTCATAGCTGTTTCAGGGTTAGAAGGATAAAGCTGAGTTGCTTTTGTATACTGATCTTCAAATTCTTTCACACTTTCGTTGCCTAATTCTCCTACATTAGTATGATACATCATATCCAGAATTCCGAAACCTAATTGCCTCATCGTCTGATAGCCTTCCATAAAGTTTTTGGATTGTTCTATTCTTTCGATTTTATCATCAGGAAGCACTGCTCCGGTTTTATAATGCTTGGCAAAAGTCTTCAGGAATTCGGGTTCGTAACAGAAATTTTCAAGAAACTGTGATGGTAATTCTACGAAATCCCACTTTACGGAAGTTCCTGAAAGACCCGGGTACTGAGTATTAGCCAGTATTCCATGAAGGGCGTGACCAAACTCATGGAATAATGTGGTTACCTCCTGGAATGTCAATAAACTAGGAGTATCTTTTGTCGGTTTACTAAAATTGCAGACAATAGAGATATGCGGACGTGAATTTTCGCCATTCTTTTTGTATTGATTTTTGTAGCTTGTCATCCATGCTCCCGCTCTTTTTCCTTTTCTTGGAAAATAGTCTACATAAAGTAAAGCCTTATATTCGCCATTTTCTTTTACTTCATAGGTTTTTACATCATCGTGATATTTCGGAATGTCATTTCTTTCCTCAAAGGTTAGCCCAAAGAGCTGATGCGCTAATCCGAATACGGCATCTTGTACCTGGTTCAATGGGAAATATGGTTTTAGCTCTTCGTCATTCAGATCAAATTTTGCTTTACGAAGTTTTTCAGCATAAAACGGATGATCATAAGACTGCATTTCATCAATACCATCAGCCTTAGCCAATAATTTTAATTCATCAATTTCTGTTGTGGCAAAAGGCTTCGCTTTTATCAACAGCTCATTCAAGAAGTCAAGAACCTTGGTGGGGGATTTTGCCATTCTTTCTTCCAAAACAAAGTCAGCATAATTTTTATATCCCAGCAGCTCTGCTTTTTGCTGTTTTAGGCTGACAATCTCTTTGATGAGCTCCTGATTATCGAACTCTCCGCCGTCAAATGATTTTTTACCATTCGCTAAAGCCAATTCTTTTCTCAGTTCACGATTTTCTGCATAAGTCATGAATGGAATATAGCTGGGGTATTGTAATGTTATTACCCATCCTTCCAGATTTCTTTCTTTAGCCTCTTCAGCGTATTGCTCAATTATAGCATCCGGGATTCCTGCTAAATCGTCTTTGTTGGTGATATGTTTAAAATAAGCATTAGTAGATGCCAGTACATTTTGTCCAAATTTCAGTGATTTTAAAGACAGATCCATATTGATCTTCTTTAGTTTTTCTTTATCCTCCTCATTCAGTAAAGCTCCACTTCTTACAAAACCTTTATATGTTTCTTCCAAAAGCATTTTTTGTTCTTCATTGAGATTGTATTTCTCTCTTTCATCATATACTTTTTTAATCTTGTTGAACAAAGGTTCGTTCTGGGAGATCTTTGAAGAATATTCTGTTAAAATCGGAGATACTTCTTCCGCTATCTGTTGCAGTTCATCACTTGTTTCAGCAGAATTTACATTGAAAAAAATATTGGAAAGAACATCCAGCTTTTCACCTGAATAAGCTAAAGCTTCAATAATATTTTCAAAAGTGGGTGTTTCCGGATTATTGACAATTGCATTGATTTCGTCTTCAGATCTTTTGATTAACTCTTTAAAAGCAGGAAGATAATCTTCATTTTTAATATGATTAAAAGGTGCAGTATGGTAGGGGGTATTGAAATTTTCTGTTAGAATATTCATTGTTTATTTTTTTATTAATGTAAGAATAATTTGTAAAAAATGAAATCCTCAAAAATAGTGCCTTATTATCAAGTTATGACAAAGATGCTTATCTTTAGTTATTTAATGATTCACCTAATGAAAAAAATACTCTTTTGCTGTCTTTTCGTATATGGTTTCGCTGATGCTCAAATGGAGATCCAGCCCTATGGTGCTACGCCTTCTGAAAGACAACTGGCCTGGCATGATATTGAAGTTTATGGACTGATTCATTTTACACCTACGACTTTTGAAGATAAAGAATGGGGATATGGTGATGCTGATCCGAAAATTTTTAATCCTACCCATTTTGATGCAGATCAAATTGTAAAAGCAGCTAAAGCCGGCGGATTAAAAGGAATAATATTAGTAGCCAAGCATCATGACGGGTTTGCATTATGGCCTACTCAAACAACGGGATATAATATCTCAAAAAGTCCTTTCAGAAACGGTAAAGGAGATATGGTAAAAGAGGTACAGCTTGCTGCTCAAAAATACGGATTGAAATTCGGTGTTTATTGTTCCCCGTGGGATAGAAATAATCCGGAATATGGAACAGCTGATTATCTTTCAGTTTATCAGGCCCAGCTAAAGGAACTATACAGCAATTATGGAAACCTGTTTATGAGTTGGCATGATGGTGCGAATGGTGGAGATGGTTATTATGGAGGTGCCAGGGAAACAAGGAATATAGATAATACCGTTTATTATGATTGGAAAAATACCTGGAATATTACCCGTAAAATGCAGCCTATGGCTAATATATTCAGTGATGTTGGTCCTGATGTTCGATGGGTAGGTAATGAAAAAGGTCATGCCGCTGAAACAAGCTGGGCAACCTTTACTCCGTTGGCTCCGGAAGGAAAAAATGAAGCTGTACCCGGACAGGCTAACTATCCGCAGAGTCCTACAGGTATAAGGAATGGACAATTTTGGATGCCGGCGGAATGTGATGTTCCCCTCAGAAAAGGTTGGTTTTTTCATGCTCAGGAGAAACCCAAGACTCCCGAAGCTTTATTTGATCTTTACCTGAAAAGTGTTGGGAGAGGTGCCGGATTAGACTTAGGGCTGGCTCCAGATACCCGAGGTCAGCTTCATGAAGATGATGTAGCAGCATTACAGACTTTTGGAATGATGATCGAAAAGACTTTTGCTAACAATCTGGCGAAAGGAGCGACTATCAAAACAAGTAATAGCAGAGATCAAGTGCATATTCCTGCTAATTTATTAGATAATGATCAACATAGTTTTTGGGCAACTTCGGATAATGTACATCAAGCAAGCCTGGAAATCAACCTTCCCGTTCCCCAAACATTTGATATCATAAGCTTGCAAGAGTTTATTCCTTTAGGACAAAGAATTGAAGCCTATACTATTGAAGTGTTTAACGGTAAGGTATGGGAAAAGATTTACGATGGGACGAGCATTGGAGCCAAGAGATTGATTAAGTTGACTCATCCGCTTACCACTGACAAACTGAGAATTAATATCACAGAATCGCCGGTTTGTATTACACTCAGTGAGCTAGGGCTTTATAAAAAAACAATACTGTAACGATATGAATACTCAGCTTACAGTGGATCTTAGTATGTCATTCTACTTTTTTGATAATCTTGTCATAAGAGAAGAAAGAATTCTACCGGAACATTTACTTTTGATCTAACATTTAAACTATAAAAACTATGAAAACAATTTTGAAAATTTTGGGAATATTGATCGTACTGGCCATTTTATATGTAGTCTTTGCTATGTTGGTTTTTAGTAAAGACTATCATTTTGAAAGATCAGTTATTATTAATGCTCCTAAGGAAAAAGTATGGCAACATGTAGGATCTACAAAAGCATTTAATACATGGAACCCTTTCGCCAAAGCAGATAAGAATATTATGATTACATATTCGGGAGCCAGTGGTGAAGTAGGGGATTCGTACCACTGGAAAGGTAATGATGAAGTAGGTGAAGGGGAACAGACTGTAACTGCGGTAGTGCCTAATGAAAAACTAACCAGCAAACTTCATTTTATCAAACCTTTTGAAGGAGATGCAACTGCGAATTTTATTTTGACTCCGGAAGGAAATAAAACAAAAGTAACCTGGGCCATGGATAATGAGCTCAATACGATGATGAAAGTGATGAAGCCTATGATGGATAATCAAATGGGAAAAACCTTTGACCAGGGCTTAAGGGAGCTGAAAAAATTAGCAGAACAATAAAAAATGAAAGCCTTGTCAATCCACAAGGCTTTTTTTAAAACATAGTTTTAATTTTTTTGGAAGATAAATGTATTATTTAAAAAAATATTATCTTTATGTAAAGATTTAGATTTATGGAGAAGATCGTATTTGAAAAAAATGATATAAGAACCTATGTCAAAAATGTGATTGCTGAAAAAATAGATAAATTAAAAAAATTCATAGAATTTACTTTAGATGCAAGTCGCGATATCAAAAAAACTCCAAAATATGACAGCATGCGTGAGGAAATGCAGGAAGAGATTTATCAGATGCAGAAACAGCTTGGAGCTCTCAATGATTTGCAGAGGAATATGTCAAGAGTTTTAAATAATACTACAGAAAGGGTACAAATAGGTTCTTTAGTCATTACGAATAAAGCCCGTTTTTATATTTCGGTTTCTTTAGGAGAATTCTTTTTTGAAGGAGACCGGTTTTATGCAATATCTCCCGAAAGCCCAATGGCAAAAAAAATGATGGGAATGAAATCCGGAGATGCCTTTACGTTAAATAATATTCATCAGGAGATCGTAGAGGTCTTATAATTTTTTTAGTGTTACATAGATCTTACGATTTTCATTTCAAAATAAAGTAAAAACTTCAAATTTAATTTGAAGTTTTTACTTTT
This sequence comes from Chryseobacterium piperi, assembly GCF_002285635.2. Lineage (NCBI taxonomy): Bacteria > Pseudomonadati > Bacteroidota > Flavobacteriia > Flavobacteriales > Weeksellaceae > Chryseobacterium > Chryseobacterium piperi. The sequence goes on from NZ_CP023049.2 coordinate 4,255,497, forward strand.
AAAAATACAGGTATAAATAGATTACATATTGTAATTTTGTGTTTATGAATAAGACCGAAACTTTAAAAACAATTATAGAACAAAGAAGAAGTATTTTCCCTAAAGATTATACGGAAACAGAAATATCACAGGATGTTCTTGATGAGATCCTGCACTCCGCTACATTGGCTCCGAATCATAAGCGTACAAAACCATGGCGTTTTAAAATATTTAAAGGGGAAGAAAAAGCTCAGCTGGCTGCCGAAATGCAAAGTATTTATAAAGCAACACAACCTGAACAAACATTCCTGGAGAAAAAATATAATGATATAGGCTTTAAAATTAATAAAGCGGATGTTGTGGTGTCTATTGTCGTTAATTTCAGTGGAATGGTTCCTGAGTGGGAAGAAATTGCAGCGGTTTCCATGGCTGTACAAAATATGTATCTTACCTGCACAGCCAATGAAGTAGGTTGTTACTGGAGCTCTCCCGGTATTGTCAGTCACTTGAAAGATTCTTTAACCATTGAAGAAAACCAAAAATGTTTAGGGCTTTTCTATATGGGAAGATTGGATTAATTGAGTCAATTTGAAAATCTATTAATGAAAAAAAATATCAAATTATTGCATTTTCAAATTACCAAATCAAAAAATTGTTTATCTTTGCACACTTAAATATTTAACTGGGACGAGTTCCCTTAAAATTCAAACATTATGTCAGTAAAAATCAGATTACAAAGACACGGTAAAAAAGGAAAACCTTTTTTCCACATCGTGGTTGCAGATTCTAGAGCAAGAAGAGATGGTAGATTCATCGAAAAACTAGGAACTTACAACCCAATTACTAACCCTGCAACTATCGATTTGAACGTTGATTCTGCTGTAAAGTGGTTAAACAACGGTGCTCAACCAACTGATACTGCAAAAGCTATCCTTTCTTACAAAGGAGCACTTTACAAAAAACACTTACAAGGTGGTGTTGCTAAAGGAGCTTTTGATGAGGCTGAAGCTGAAAAGAGATTCGCAGCTTGGGTAGATGCTAAAGAACAAAAAGTACAAGGAAAAGTAGAAGGTTTAACTAAAGCTCAGGCTGATGCTAAAAAAGCTGCTTTAGAAGCTGAAGCTAAAGTAAATGAAGCTAGAGTAGCTGCTGCTGCACAAGCTGAAGCTGATGCTAAGGCTGCTGAAGAAGCTGCTAACGCACCTGCTGAGGAAGTTGTTGCTGAAGAAACTACAGAAGGAGAAGCTCCTGCTGCAGAAACTGAAGAAAACACTGAAGCTTAAGAAACACCTGTATGCGTAAAGAAGATTGCTATTTTTTAGGAAAAATCACACGCAGACATGGCCTTGCGGGAAACGTTATTCTTAAATTGGATACCGATCAACCCGAACTTTACAATAAACTGGAATCAATATTCGTTGAAATCAACGGATTATTGGTTCCTTTTTTTATTGAAAAATCTTCATGGAGCAAATTAGATGCTCTGAATATTGCTTTCAAAAATTCCTCTGAGGCATTAGTAGAACAGTCACTGGGTAAAAGTGTTTACTTACCACTTGCTACGCTGCCCAAACTTTCCGGTAAAAAGTTTTATTATCATGAAGTCATCGGATTTAATATTCTTGATGAAAATGATAATGACTGTGGTGTCATCAGATCTATTAACGATCAGACCGCTCAGAATTACTTTGTGACCAACCTGGATGGAAAAGAGGTCGTTATTCCTATTATTAAAGACTGGATTCTTGAAGTAAACAGAGAAGAAAGGTTTATTAAAATGCAATTGCCTGAAGGTCTTATCGATGTCTTTTTAGTTCCTTCTAAAAAAGACGAGTAATTTTTTATTACTTATTCCCATTTATTATTGATATACAGATCGTAGATTGTTATTTATCAACTATCAACTATCAAACCCAATAAGGATTTCTATAACTTTTCTTTTAAATGATCAATCTGTTGTTGCATAGTATTAAAGAATACTTTTCTGTCTCGGTTTCCGGAAGTGTTCAGTGATCTGGAGTTTTTAATCTGATGTTCAAAATAGCTCAATGAATCCTGGCAGGTCATCTTGTCATTGGTCATCATATAGCCAAACATACTAAACGGAACAAAAAAAAGAACACTGCTGATCATTTTTAAATAAAATACTATTGTTTAAAATTACTAAATCATTAGCAAATATCTGAAAATTAGGCTGATGGATGGTTTTGTATTCCAGATTTTCTAATAGTTTTTTTAAATCTTCTAATATTAGTATGGCTTCTTCCTTTTTTAATAATCCAATTTCAGAGTAGAAAGAAATTTGTCTTAAAGCACTCATGATCGTAGTATCATTCCAAACCTCTGTGACATTCTGTTTTTCGTACAGCTCAATAAGTGATTCATTTTTAGGTGAATGGTATTGTATTTTGAATTCATTAAATGGGCTCAGAAACTGATCCTGGTTCAATAAATTCATCCATACGTAAAATTTGAAACGCGATAAGATAGAATCTGAAATCGTATAGAAAAATGGGATATCTTTCGCAGAATAAAAGACCTGTGAATTAGTGATATTGTGGAAAACATCAAGAATTTTAAGTGAGTTTTCAAAATAGTTTAATAAGTCTTCTGTGGTTCGTACAGGTTGGGTTCTTTTTACTACCAACTGGTTTTCAGTTCCTAAAAACTGATCCAAAGAAATCTGATAATGTTTAGCGAGTTCCAATGCCTCTTCGAAACTGAACTTAGCCTTTAGTGAAGTACGTCGGTGTGCAGCATCATAACTTATATTCAGAATATTAGCAATCTCATCATTCAATGAGCGATCACCTATCTTTCTTCGAATCTCTTTTAATAATGCTTCCTGATGCATAATTTGTGATTTTCACAAATGTAGTATTTTTTTTAATTCCTTTTCACATTGAGACTGGTGTGTTCTACGGATAATTTTGAACTATAATTTTAAAGTAAGCAATTATGAAAACAAATTTTTTATTAATAGTATTTCTATTTCTATGCAGCTTTTATTGTGCGCAGGATAGTTTAAAGATGAATTCGGAGAAAGCAAAAGTATTCGGCTTTTCACCTTCAAAGAATGTTAAGAATGTCAACGGTGTTTTATTTAAATATTATGATGAGGAAGATAGTTTAAAGCCTAAAAAGACCAACGGAATCAATATGGGATTTAACTTTTTGGGAATTTTTATGCCACCTTTATTATTGGTTAGTCTTCCCACAGCTGATAAATGGAATCTTACGGATTACGAAGTTGTTTCTAGGGATAGCATGAATAAAATTAATGGATTACAATTGTCGCTAATTAATATGGAGCCAACGATAACCAATGGGGTTGAGATCAGTATGTCAAGTAATATTGGGACACAGGCAATTATAAATGGGGTTTCTTTTTCTCCATTTTTTAATATCCATCATGAAATGAGAGGACTTTCAGTAGCTCCTTTAGCTAATGTTGGCAAAAAATGTAGAGGACTTCAGATAGGGGTCTACAATAAATGTGACAATTTCAGAGGAGTACAGATTGGATGGTGGAATGAAAATGAAAAAAGAAAACTACCCTTGATTAATTGGAATTTTAAAGCAAAAAAATCATGAAAAAGTTACCTTACATATTCATCGCAATACGATTTTTTATTGCTCCAACTGTACTCTTACTAAGTTATTTGAAAGGAGAGGAGTCCAGATCTTTAATCTTAGTATTGATGTATATTGGATTATTAACAGATATTTTTGATGGAATCGTTGCCCGAAAGACTGGGGTTTCCTCCGAAAAATTGAGAAGGTTAGATAGCCAGACAGATCTTATTTTTTGGTTCTCTTTAGGGTTTTCATCTTATATTCTGAATCCTGAACTGATCAAAAATGAATGGGCTAGTATTCTCCTGATTTTCATTATGGAGGCTTTATGTTACATAGTGAGCATATGGAAATTTGGAAAAGAAACCTGTACACATGCTTTTCTTGCAAAAATGTGGGGATTGAGTCTGCTGATTGCCTTTACTTACCTCATTGGGTTTCAAGAAATTGGTTGGGCATTTTATGTGACCATCGGTCTAGGATTGATTTCTCATGTTGATGTGATTCTCATCATTTTATTGCTTCCAAAATGGGAATATGATGTTCCGAGTTCCTACCACGCTTGGGAAATTAGAAGTGGTAAACGGAGGAAAAAAACAATATTCTTTAACTAAATAAGCGTGAATAGTAGATTTTTATATTAAATAATTGATAATGATTTTTTAAAAGGCAGCGTAATCATCAACTTGCGCTGTTTTTTTGTAACTTTGCCAACATTAATTTTTATACGAAAATTTATAATCAACAAATGAAAAAGCAGACGATTAAAGAAATCCTGAAGGATTACAAAAAGGTATTACATCATGACATTACTGTTTACGGTTGGGTAAAAGCTTTCCGTTCAAATCGCTTTATAGCATTAAATGATGGTTCTACAATTAATAATTTGCAAATAGTTGTTGATTTCGAAAATTTTGACGAAGCAGTGATCAGTAAGATCAGTACCGCTTCTTCTCTTAAAGTAGTAGGAGAAGTAGTAGAAAGTCAGGGAGCAGGTCAGACGGTAGAGATTATTGCTAAAAAGATTATTGTTTTAGGAGATAACTTTACAGAAGAATTGCAAAGTACTATTCTTCAGCCGAAGAAACACAGTTTAGAAAAACTTCGTGAGCAGGCGCATTTAAGATTCAGAACCAACTTGTTTGGAGCTGTATTCAGAGTACGTCATGCGGTAACTTTTGCGATTCATTCATTCTTTAATAAAAATCATTTCTTCAACGTTCATACACCGATCATTACAGGTGCAGATGCAGAAGGAGCAGGAGAAATGTTTGGAGTGACCAGTTTTGATCTGAATAACATTCCAAGAACTGAAGATGGGGAAATTGATTACAGCCAGGATTTCTTTGGTAAGCAGACTAACCTTACGGTTTCAGGGCAGCTTGAGGGAGAAACTGCGGCTATGGGATTAGGAAGAATTTATACATTCGGACCTACTTTTCGTGCTGAGAACTCAAATACCACCCGTCACCTTGCTGAATTCTGGATGGTAGAACCTGAGGTTGCTTTCAACAACCTTGAAGATAACATTGATCTTGCTGAAGATTTCTTAAAGTATGTAATCCAATATGTATTGGATAACTGTAAAGATGATCTGGAGTTTTTGGATAAGAGATTTGTTGAAGAACAAAAATCTAAACCGGAAAAAGAAAGAGCTAAGGAAGGTCTTATAGAAAAATTGCAAAATGTAGTAGCTAAACGTTTCATGCGTGTAAGCTATACGGAAGCTATCGAAATATTATTAAACTCTAAAGAGAACAAAAAGGGTAAATTCCAATTCCCTATTGAGGAGTGGGGAGCTGACCTTCAGTCTGAGCATGAAAGGTTCCTTGTAGAGAAACATTTTGAAAGCCCGGTAGTTTTATTTGATTATCCAAAGGATATCAAAGCATTCTACATGCGTTTGAACGATGATAACAAAACAGTAAGAGCAATGGATGTTCTTTTCCCGGGAATTGGAGAGATCATTGGAGGGTCTGAAAGAGAAGAAAGAATTGAAGTTCTAAAACAGAAAATGCAGGAAATGCATGTTGAAGAAGAAGAACTTTGGTGGTATATGGATACAAGAAAATTTGGTTCTGTGCCTCATGCTGGATTCGGATTAGGTCTTGAAAGACTTGTTCTTTTCGTAACAGGAATGACGAACATCAGAGATGTAATTCCTTTCCCAAGGACGCCAAAAAGTGCAGAATTTTAAATACAAAAAAAGCCTTAAATTGAGTTTTAAGGCTTTTTTTATTTTCTAATAGCTTATTATGTTAAATTATATCTAGCAAAAATCATGCTAAATATGATGTTTCTGAAAAAAATTCATTAAATTCGTAGAATATGTTATGTTAAAACAGAAAGAGTACTATGCTTAAACAACACTTACAACTCAAATTAGGACAAAAGTTGGCTCCCCAGCAGATCCAGTTGATGAAGCTTATTCAGCTTCATACATTGGAATTTGAAGAGGAATTGGAAAGAGAGTTAGAAGAAAATCCTGCATTGGAAATTGCCAAGGAAGAATCTAAAGAGGATGATTATGCTGCTCTTGAGGATTCTTATGAAAATGAAGGAACAGAAAGCATTGAAACTGATTTTGATGTGAATGAATATCTCTACGATGATGAGCCTAACTATAAAACAGCATCCAGTAATTATTCTGCAGATGATGAAGAATTTGATAATGAAAGCCTTTTAACAGAAGGCCAGTCTTTATATGACTATTTGCTGGAGCAGATTCACCTGGCGAACATTAATGAAGAAGATGTCAGAATTGCTGAATACATTATCGGAAATTTAGATACTGACGGATATTTGAGAAGAGAAATAAAATCTATTGTTGATGATTTGGCGTTTTCGCAAGGAATCTATACAACAAAAGAGAAAGTCGAAGATATCTTAGAGAACTATGTTCAGAAGCTTGATCCACCAGGAGTAGGGGCGAGAGGACTTCAGGAATGTCTTTTATTGCAGATTGAAAAGAAAGTAAGCTCTGATAAAGCTGTTTCTTTAGCTGCTAATATTCTGAGACATCAGTTCGATGCATTGACGAATAAGCATTACAATAAGATTATTCAGAAGTATGATATTGAAGAAGAGGATCTTAAAGATGCTTTAGAAGAAATTTCGAAATTATCTCCGAAAGTAGGGGGGAACTTTGATACTCAGACGATTACTATTAATCAGGAGATTATTCCGGATTTTGTCATTCAGGTAAAAGACGGACAAGTGGTTCCTATGCTTAATAGTAAAAATGCACCTACATTAAGAGTTTCTGAGGAATATAAAGATATTTTAACGACGTACTCTCACGATAAAAATTCTTCTGAGCATAAGCAGGCTGCTTTATTCATCAAACAAAAACTGGATGCAGCTAAATGGTATATCGATGCTATTAATCAGCGCCAGAATACCTTATTGCAAACCATCACTGCTATTGTTAAGTTCCAGAAAGAATATTTCATCACAGGAGATGAAAAATCATTAAAGCCAATGATTCTTAAGGATGTTGCTGATATTACAGGATTTGATATTTCAACCATATCAAGGGTAGTCAAAAGTAAATATGCGGATACTCCTAATGGAATCGTTTATCTTAAGGACTTGTTTTCGGATAGCTTAACGAATGATGATGGTGAAGAAGTTTCTACAAAAGAAATCAAAACGCATCTTCAGGAAGTAATCAGTAAAGAAAACAAAAGAAAACCATTGACAGATGATGCGCTGGTTGTTATTTTGAAAGAACAAGGGTATAATATTGCAAGACGAACAATTGCAAAATACAGGGAACAGCTTAATATTCCCGTGGCCAGATTAAGAAAAGAACTATAATAGAAGATATAAAAAAAGCATTTCAATTTTGAAATGCTTTTTTCTTTTTATAGGCACAAAAGTTACTTTTTTAGCTGATCAAGTTTTAATTCTCTGACAGAGACTTCACGCATTTCCACTTTACGTATCTTTCCGGAAATGGTCATAGGGAATTCATCTACAAATTTCCAATATTTAGGAACTTTATAATGAGCAATTTTACCCTTGCAATAATTATTAAGTTCTTCTTCGGTTACTTCGAATCCTTTTCTTATTTTGACCCAGGCCATTACTTCTTCACCAAATTTTTCACTAGGTACACCAATGATTTGAACATCAAAGATATTCGGATAGGTATATAAAAAATCTTCAATTTCTTTTGGTGAAATGTTTTCGCCTCCACGAATGATCAAGTCTTTTATTCTTCCTGAAATGGTAATATAACCTTCCTGGTCCATTATAGCTAAATCTCCGGTATGCATCCACCGTGAATCGTCGAGAACCTTTCGGGTGTTCTCAGGATCATTCCAATATTTGAGCATAACAGAGTAGCCTCTGGTACAAAGTTCTCCATGTTGACCTTGTTCTACCACCTTTCCATTTTCATCAATGATTTTTATTTCAAGATGGTCCTGTACAGTTCCGACAGTACTTACCTGCTTTTCTAAAGGAGTTCCGATCAGGGTTTGTGTAGAAACCGGAGATGTTTCGGTCATTCCGTAACATATGCTCATCTCTTTGATGTTCATAAGATTTTCAACCTTTTTCATAATTTCCGGTGGACATACTGAGCCCGCCATGACTCCTGTTCTTAAATTGGAAAAGTCATACGTATCAAAATCTTTTACAGCTAATTCTGCAATAAACATGGTAGGAACGCCATAGAGAGAAGTGCATTTTTCGTCAGAAACTACTTTTAGGGTTATGTCCGGATCAAAGCTATCGTTAGGAATAACAATACATGCGCCATGGGCGATACAGCAAATGTTTCCGATCACCATTCCGAAACAATGATAAAAAGGAACAGGGATACAAACCCGGTCTTTTTCTGTATATTTTAACCGGACTCCGATAAAATAACCGTTATTTAAAATATTATGATGGGAAAGTGTAACTCCTTTTGGAAATCCTGTAGTTCCTGAAGTATATTGAATATTTACAGGATCATCGAATTCAATTTCTTCTTCAGCAGCTTGTAGTGTTTCATCCGTGACAGTTTTTCCTCTTTCTAAAAAAGTATTCCAGGTATCATCAAAAAAAACAGACTCTTCCAAGGTAGGGCAAACTTCCTTGGCATATTCTACCATTTCTTTATAATTACTGGTTTTGAAGCTTAAGGAAGAAAAAATAAATCGGACTTCGGATTGATTCAGTACATACGTTAACTCATGAGTTCTGTATGCAGGGTTTATATTAACGAGAATAGTGCCTATTCTTGCAGTAGCATATTGTAATAACACCCATTCATACCGATTGGCTGACCATATCCCTATCCTGTCACCGGATTGAGCGCCCAGATGTAGTAAGGCCTTAGCAACAACAGTAGTTTGTTCGTAAAATTCCCTGTATGTGGCGCGATAATTCTGATGTACAGAAATCAACGCCTCCTGATTGGGATATTTATCAACTGCTTTCTTAAAATTATTTCCTATCGTTTCCCCCAGTAAAGGGATGTTTGAAGCACCAGATACATAAGATAAAGCCATAGTAAAAGATTTGTTTATTTAAATTTAACAAATAAATCTTAAGAAGGCTGCTTATGAAAAGTTAATTTTCCTGAGAATCGATATCCTTTAGTTGGGTAAGATTTTTATCTAATCTTTTCATGATAATACCATATACCAGTCTGTAATAGAGCCAAACTAATAGAACGGTAAGTGCTGTACTCAGGACAACACCAACTAAGAAACCGGTGAGGGTTGAATTCGTAATATTTATATTCTGGATATCTACAATGTAAAATATAAAGATGATGAATACTGATGTAAAAGCAATTAATAATCCGATATTGATCAGGATAAAAGCGTTAACCGTTTTTTTGAATTGAATAATTTTGAGAATGAATTTTTTTAAATTCTCCTCAATTTTTATCTGTTTATGGTTTTGGTAAAACTTATAAACAAAGTAAGCAGTTATGGATAAGCTTAATACCTTTAAAGTTAAGTATATATTATCAAAAGCTTTGTCTACCTGTGGAGTTCTATCTACTCCCAGTTTTTCCAGAATATTGATAAAACTGTTGGATTCTTTACCCTGTATGATATAAAATAATCCTACAGTAGTAAAAAATAGGAATTCAATAACGCTGATCCAGAAAATATACTTCACATAATTGCGTGACTTTCTGTTGAGCATCTGAAGAATTTCATTATTGTCATATTTATGCTGAACAGGCTGTTCCTGCCATGTCTTCTTAAAACTGTCTAAATCAAAATCAGGCATACTTTTCCATCTGTTCTTTAAGGGTTTTCTTTAATCTATTCATCTTCACACGTGCATTTACTTCGGTGATCCCGAGGTTTTCTGCGATATCCTTATAGGGCAAGTCATCCAGATACATCATTACTATGGCTCTTTCTACATTCGGAAGGGTTTTGATCACAGTATATAAAAGAGAGATCTGCTGTTGTTTCTCATCATCATCTTCTATAAAATCTCTGTGGTTGATATCCAGCTCGTTGGTAGGAAGGCTTTTGCTTTTTTTTCTGAAAAGTGTAATGGCTGTATTAAGGGCTACACGATACATCCAGGTAGAAATCTTGGAATTACCTTTAAAAGAGTCGTAGCTTCTCCATAGTTGCAAAACAATTTCCTGAAAAAGATCTTCTTCGTCTTCGAGAGAATTGGTATAAAGCCGCGAAACTTTAATAATCAGTCCCTGATTATCTTTGATAAGCTGCGCAAATTCTTTTTCTCTGGAAATCAAAATAGATGTATAATCGCACGAAGATACTAATAATGTGTTAATTTGAAAATTTGAAAATGAATTAATTAAGAAAAATACATAATAAAATGGGAATTAAAAGGTATTTTATCAGTGTTGATTGAGTTTTTGTGTTAAATATTTATTGATTTTCTTTAAATAGTTAGATTGGTAAACTGTTGAGATCGGGTAGCTTATTATATTTTCAGAATTCACACATTAACTCATTTTCAAATTAGCACATTTTCAAATTAACCTCTATCTTTGCACCCACGAGAAAGTCGGCTTGTTGATCTTTACTTCGGTAGAGGTAGGAAAGTCCGGACACCATAGAGCAGTAAAGCGGATAACATCCGTCACCCGTGAGGGTAGGACAAGTGCAACAGAAAGCAAGTACAGTTCGGCTGTAGTGAAACCAGGTAAACTCTTTACGGTGCAATGATAAGTATATCGGTTCTTTTCAGTAATGAAGATAGGAGTTGCTCGCTCTGAAAGCCGAGGGGTAATCAGCTCAAGTCTTGCAGTAATGTAAGACGTAGATAAATAACAGGCACTTCTCAGAAGTACAAAATCCGGCTTACAGATTTTCTCGTGATTTTTTGACGACTTATTAAGGACAGAACAAATTAAATAAAAAAAGCGGAAAATTATTTTTTCCGCTTTTTATTTGAGAAGAATGGCAATAATGCTATTCGTTTTCGAGTACCTTTTTCGCATCCTGTAAGCTTTTTAGCTCTTTATCAGAAAGTTGAGGGTATTTTAAATCCATTTTTTCCAAGGTATCTATAATAATCTGGATGGCAGCTACTCTTGTAAACCATTTATTGTCAGCAGGTAGTACATACCATGGGGCATAATCCTTAGAGGTTTCATTGATTGCTGTTTCATAAGCAACCATATATTTATCGAATAATGCTCTTTCAGGTAAATCGGCCGCAGAGAATTTCCAGTTTTTATTCTGCTCGTTAATCCGGTCTAAGAATCTTTCTTTCTGTTCTTTTTTAGAAACATTCAAGAATATCTTTACGATAGTGGTTCCGTTTTCAGAAAGATGTTTTTCGAAATTTCTGATACTTTCATATCTGTTTTCCCAGAATGTATCATCAAAATCTTCTACGGAGCTCCAGGTCTTTTCACTTAAATTATACTCAGGATGTACTTTACAAACCAAAACGCTTTCATAGTGAGAACGGTTGAAAATTCCAATCATTCCTTTCTGTGGTAAAGCTATATAATGTCTCCATAGAAAATCGTGGGCGTATTCTTTCGAGCTAGGAGTTTTAAAGCTGGTCACATTACACCCTTGAGGGTTTACGCCTCCGAAAACATGTTCTATTAAGCTGTCTTTTCCTGCAGCATCCATGGCCTGAAGGATAACGAGAAGAGATTGGGTTCCATCAGCATAAAGTCTTTCCTGGAGTTCTCTAAGCTTTTCTTTTTCCATTGCTAATAATTGCCGGCCTTCCTGTTTGGTAAGCTTTCCCTGATATTCTGTTGGTGCTTTTTTTATTGAAAATTTTCCTTTTACTTCAAAATCGTCTGAGAAATTGGTGTCCATATTTTTATTATTTATAATAAATGTAATAAAAAAACCGTCTCCATGGAGACGGTTTCTTTATTTTTCTGAGTAGAGCTTACTTTGCAGCTGCTACTTTTTTAGCTGCCTTAGCTGCTTTTTTAGCCACTTTAGCGTCTACTGCTGTTTCTACTTTAGCTGCTGCTGTTGTTGTAACCTCAGGAGCGTTTGCATCTACATTTCCTTTGATATAGATTACGCTTCTGCTGTTTGCAGGGTCATTAGAATATACCTCAATCATCTTGTTGAAAGCTCCGTTAAGAGTGGTGTTATATCCAACTTTGATTTTAGCAGATTTCCCAGGCATAATAGGATCAGTGCTGAATTCCGGAGTTGTACATCCGCAAGATGGTTTTACATTAGCAATTACCAAAGGTTTATCCCCAGTATTAGTTACTGTAAAAAATCTTGTACCGTCAGAACTAGGCTTAATAGTACCATAGTCGAAAGTAGTCTTATCAAAAGTGATAGTTTGCGCAGATGCAAGAGCAAATGTTCCAAATAGTGCAATTCCTGCAATTAATTTTTTCATATTCTTGAATGTTAATATGTTTGTTAGATAAATTTTGAGAAACAAAGTTAAAAATTATTTTAATTCATACTTAAAATTTTTTTTCTTTAGACTATTTTTGCAAATTGTAAGCTAAAGAAATAGAATTTATGCAGATTTCAGAAAAGTATAATCCACAGGAAACAGAACAAAAATGGTACAACTTCTGGATGGAAAATAAGTTTTTTCATTCGGAACCTAATGACAAGCCACCTTATACTGTGGTAATTCCTCCACCTAACGTAACGGGGATATTACACATGGGGCATATGTTGAATAATACCATCCAGGATGTTCTGGTCCGCCGTGCAAGAATGCAGGGCTTTAATGCCTGCTGGATTCCGGGAACAGATCACGCTTCTATTGCTACCGAAGCTAAAGTTGTTGCTAAATTGAAGTCTGAAGGAGTCAGTAAATCAGATATTACCCGTGAAGAGTTTTTAAAACATGCATGGGACTGGACGGATAAATACGGTGGAACCATCCTTGATCAGCTGAAAAAGTTAGGCTGTTCTTGCGATTGGGACAGAACCCGTTTTACGATGGAAGATAAATTATCTGCCCAGGTAATCAAAAGCTTTGTAGATCTTTATAATAAAGGATTAATCTACAGAGGGTACAGAATGGTTAACTGGGATCCGGAAGCAAAAACCAATATTTCTGATGAAGAAGTAATTTTTAAAGAACAAAACGGGAAACTGTATTTCCTTAAATATAAAATTGAAGGTTCAGAAGAATTTCTTTCCGTAGCGACTACACGTCCTGAAACGATTTTCGGGGATACTGCAGTTTGTATCAATCCTAATGATGAGAGGTATGCTCATTTAAAAGGTAAAAATGTAATTGTGCCTATCGTTAACAGAGTGGTTCCTATTATTGAAGATGAATATGTGGATATAGAATTCGGAACGGGAGCATTAAAGATTACACCAGCTCATGATACCAATGACTACGAAATCGGGCAAAAACATCAATTGAAAATGATTGATGCTTTGGATGATGATGCTAATCTTAATGAACATGGATTGCATTATGCCGGGAAAAACAGATTCGAAGTTAGAAAACAGATTGCCAAAGAATTAGAAGAAAAAGATCTTTTACTAAAAGCAGAAGATTATGTCAATAAAGTAGGAACTTCTGAAAGAACAGGAGCGGTTATAGAACCTAAAATATCTGTACAATGGTTCCTTAAAATGTCTGAAATTGCTAAACCTGCACTGGATGTAGTAATGGATGATGAAGTTAAATTTTACCCGGAAAAGTTTAAAAATACCTATAAGCACTGGATGGAAAACATCCGTGACTGGAATATTTCGCGCCAGCTTTGGTGGGGACAGCAAATTCCTGCTTATTATTATGGTGATGGTGAAAATGATTTTGTAGTTGCAGAAACAAAAGAGGAAGCGCTGGTTCTGGCAAAAGAAAAGACAGGAAATAAGGAACTGACAATAGATAGCCTGAGACAAGATGAAGATGCCTTGGATACGTGGTTCTCTTCATGGTTATGGCCAATGTCTGTATTTGACGGATTACTGGATCCTGAAAATAAAGATATCCAATATTATTATCCTACATCAGACTTGGTAACCGGTCCGGATATTATTTTCTTCTGGGTTGCGAGAATGATTATGGCAGGATTGGAATACAGAAAAGAAGTTCCGTTCAAGAATATTTATTTTACAGGAATTGTAAGAGATAAGCAGAGAAGGAAAATGTCCAAGTCCTTAGGAAATTCACCAGACCCATTGGAGCTGATGGATAAATATGGAGCTGATGGTGTTCGTGTTGGGATCTTATTAAGTTCTGCAGCAGGAAACGATCTTCTGTTTGATGAAGACCTGATGCTTCAGGGAAGAAACTTCATGACTAAAATATGGAATGCTTTCCGATTGACTCAGGGATGGAATAAAGAAGATAAACCTGCCAATGCAACTGATAACGAAGCTATAGAATGGTTCGGAAATCAAATGGATAAAACGATTATTGAGGTAGAGCAACAGTTTGAGAAATTCAGAATTTCTGATGCACTGCATTTAATCTATAAATTGATTTGGGATGATTTTTGTGGATGGTATCTGGAAGCAATTAAGCCGAACTATGGAGAAGGGATTTCAAAAGAAGTATATCAGAAAACGATTGCTTTCTTTGAAGAGCTGATGAAGCTTTTACATCCGTTCATGCCATTTATGTCAGAAGAACTATGGCAGCTTATTTCAGAAAGGAGTGTGGAAGAAGCTCTGGTTATTGCTCAGCAGAGAAAAGCAAATGAGTTTGATGAGACAACTATCAAGAACTTTGAAATAGCTAAAGAACTTATTTCAGGAGTTAGAAATTATCGTCAGACGAAGGGGATTTCTCCAAGAGAAACCGTAGAGGTTTATACCAATGCTTCTCAGTTTGAAAATGAAGCGGTGGTAAAAAGATTAGCCAATATCTCTGAAATACATTTTGGAGAAAAAACAGATAAGCCAAGCTTTACATTCCTGGTTGGAGCAACTGAAATTTCTATTCCTTTAAGTGAAAACTTAGATTTAGGGGAAGAGAAAGTGAAGACAGAAGAAGAATTGAAATATTTAAAAGGCTTCCTGGTTTCTGTAGATAAGAAACTTTCTAATGAGAAGTTTGTAGCTAATGCAAAACCGGAAGTAGTAGAAATAGAGCGTAAGAAACAAAAAGACGCTCAGGACAAGATTGCTATTCTTGAAGAGAAACTGAAAAGCCTGTAAGGCTTTTATGCAATAGAGTCTGAAAAATTTGTCTGCTGAGCACAGGTTTACAGATCTGTGCTCAGCCTGACTCATAAAACAATTATAATAGAAATGACACACATAGAAAATATAAAGAAGCTGTTTTCAAGGAATTTTGTAGAAAGTCCCTTATTGGAAAGTTTTGAAGTTGGAAAAATTTATCTTTCCAGTGGAAAATTAGTGGCTTGTGATCCTTTGATCACCAATGATATGCTTCCTTTTTCCGTAGATTTTCCAAAAGGAGATTTCTCGGTTTTACTTCATAAAGAAAGAGAAAGTAATTGTGTGGCATATGCTGAGATTATTTTTAGCAACTCTGAAATTTCTGATTGGAAACTGGCCACTACCGATGGACAAAATATCAAAGACTTAGCTGAAGAAGAAGTTTTCGGATATCCTGTAGAGAGTGGGATGGGATGTTTTATGGATGTTGATACCCAGGAACAGCTAAATGATCTGGAAAAAAGATTATACCATAGTAAAGGCGTTGATTTCATGGGGATTTATGAAGAATTTTTCCATGATTATTTTTTTGATGAGAACGGAGCGATTGACCAATATGCTTTCCTAAAACCAGCTGAAGAACACCCAGGAACTATTTTTGCTTTTGAAACCGGATATGGAGAAGGTTTCTATGCCAGCTATATTGGCTATGATAAAGAAGGGACTCCGGTAAAGATCGTAACAGAATTTATCGAAATAAGTTAATTATTTGTCTTTTAATGTCGCTATTTTTCTATTTTTGTATAAATCAATCTGAAACACAATGAATTTCTCTTCAATACAGCCCAAAATTATAGTCGTTGGTAGCTCTTCAATAGATTTAGTCTTAGAAACTGAAAAGCTTCCGGCTCCGAATGACACTGTTTTAGCTGTTAATTCGGATAGTTACTTTGGCGGGAAAGGTGCCAATCAGGCGGTAGGTACTGCAAGATTAGGAGCCAGTGTATACTTTATAGGATGCGTAGGAATGGATCCACTGGGCCAGCAAATCATGAGGAATCTGGTGAATGAGAATGTCAATGTGGGTTTTGTTGCAGAAACAGACAGGGAAGCAACTGGAACGGCTTATGTAACGACATCTGAAGGAAATGCTGCTATTGTAGTGGTTCCTGCGGCCAATAAACTTTTAAGTACAAAACATATTGAGGAAGCAGACCGATACTTCCACACCGTTGACCTTATTCTTGTTCAGCTTGAGGTTTCCATGGAAGTTGTAGAGTATACGGTAAGAAAGGCTAAGAAATATGGAAAAAAAGTAGGATTATATGCTTCGCCGGCTATGAGAGTCAGTGAAGAGATTTTAGAAAATGTTGATTTCGTTATTGCTAAAAGTAGCGAACTTTATATCGTTTTTGGTGAGGAGCAAAAAGAGGAAGTCCTTAAGAAATATTTCAATAAAGTTTTTGTAAGGGATGACACGAATTCCACCATTTATTTTGATGGGACGGAAATGAAGTACTTCAGAAATCATAATGATGATAAAACGGCTCATAAAATGGGAATGGGTGATGCTTTCACATCAGGATTTGCCATTGCTTTGTGTCATAATAACTCAATAGAAGATTGCGTAAAGTTTGGTAATGAAGTATCTCTGAAGGTTTCTACAAAAAAAGGATCACAGACCGGATTGCCGAGAATATCGGATTACTTAGCCTAAAGCTATTTGCTACATATCGATAGTTTATCAATTAACATAAAATGAGTACTAAAATTTCCACTTTTGAGTGGATTTTTTTCTTTATAAAATATGGAAAAGTTAACTCTTACTACAACGGATCATATTCCTATTATTGCCCACCTTTTTTCACCGAAAAATAGTAACAACAAATTATTGCTGATTAATTCTGCTACAGGAGTAAAGCAGCATGTATATTTTTCCTTTGCTAACTATTTTTCAGAGAAAGGATTTACGGTAATTACTTATGACTACCGTGGGATCGGACTTTCCAAGCCCAAGCGAATGAAAGATTTTAAAGCATCTATGAGAATCTGGGGTTCTGAAGATTATAAAACATTGACCCAATATATCAAAACCCATTTTGAAGGGCATGAGAAATATTGTTTGGGGCATTCTGTTGGAGCATTGATTCTGGGAATGAATAAAGATTCAACAATGTTTAAAGAATTCTTTTTCGTTGGGACTCAGAATGCTTTTGTCGGCAACCTGAAATTTAAAACAAAAATAGAAGCATATCTTGGCTTTGGAATTGTACAACCTCTGGCGACACAATTACTGGGTTATTTTCCGGCACATTGGTTTGGCTTAGGAGAAAGTCTGCCTAAAAATTGCGCTTATGACTGGAGAACCTTAATTTTGAATAAAAAATCAACCAATGGTCTTTTAGAAAAAATTGATGATTATTCTAAAGAATTGACCCAAAAAGTTTTTGTCATCCGAGCAGAAGATGATGTATGGCTTACGGAGAAAGGAGTAAAGAGTTTGCTAAACACTACTTATCCTAATCTCAAACCTACATACAGGCTCGTAAAGACAGCTGAATCAGAAAAGGGGGAGATAGGGCATGTTAATTTTTTTAGAAGCTATAACCGTAAGCTTTGGGATATTATTTTAAATGAACTAATACATAATGGAGAGTACAATTGATAAAACAATAGAATTTGTAAAAGAAAAACTGGCAGGAGCCGAAGCAGGACATGACTGGTATCATATTGAAAGGGTATGGAAACTTTCTCAAGAGATTGCTCAGCATGAAAACAGCAATAAAGAAGTTGTTGAACTGGCAGCCTTGCTTCACGATATTGCTGACCCTAAATTCCATAATGGCGATGAAACGATTGCCTTAAAAGTTTCCCGTGAATTTTTAGAAGGGCAAAATGTGAAGGAAGAAACCATAGAAGAAGTTCTGTTTATCATTAAGAATATTTCATTTAAAAATAGAGGAGAGGTGCCCAAAGATCTACCAATTGAACTTAAGATCGTTCAAGATGCTGACCGATTGGATGCTATAGGAGCTATAGGTGTAGCAAGGACATTTAATTTTGGAGGATTTAAAAACAATTTGATGTATCATCCTGATATTGAGCCTAAGCTAAATATGTCTAAGGAGGAGTATAAAAAATCAAACGGGACTACTATCAATCACTTTTATGAAAAACTATTGCTTTTAAAGGATTTAATGAATACTGAAACAGGAAAAGGTTTAGCTCAGGAAAGACATGATTTTATGTTAAAATTTCTGGAGCAGTTTTATAAAGAGTGGAATGTTGAATAACATTCCCTCTAAAATTTCTTAAATGAGTATATTTGCAGTATGGGATTAATCATCTTTGTTATATTTCTTTGTTCTGTTCTCTCCCTTATTTTATCTAAAGTGAAATCAGGAAAAGGTGCGGAATGGGCGAAATTATTTCGTATAGCTACACTTATTTTTTCAATATCCGTTTTCACCTATTGGTTTATTAAAAAGAGCGCCGTGGGAGTGGTTAGTAATTCTGTGGGTCTCCAGGTCGTTAATAAGCTTCCGCAGACTTTGGATTTTTATGTAATCAATGTAAATAATCCGGACAAAAATGCCACATTGGAAGCGAAGCATATTGGAAAAATCCGTCCGGAATATTACAGAATTGAATATCTTAAAATGGATAAATCTGATGAATATTGGGTAATAGGATATCTTGGTAAGAAAAATCTTGTTTATTATTCCCAGCATTCGGTTCCTAATAAAAATATAGATCAGATTGTAGAGGTGAAAAATTATATCAATCAAAGCGCAAAACTTTCTGAAATTGCCAGAAAACAAATAGACGCTTATAATTATGATAACGTAAAACTTGGAATCTGGGTAACACTTGATTTCTTGCTTTTATTCCTTAACTTGGTTTTATTAGTAAGGGTAAAGAAGTAGAGGTGATAAAAATTTAAATTATCCTTTTTAAGGATAATTTAAAATCAGCATTATTCTTTCTTTAAGTTCTTCGGGGCAATTTTTAATCAGCCTGTCTTTACTTTGATGGCTTATCTGATCAGCTTCCAGCCATTCTATGATGCCTGTACGCAGACTATTGCTGTCATATACCCTTTTTATTTTTTGATTTTCATAAAATGTGTATATATCACTAAGCGACTTATTGGTGATATCAATCTTGCAAATTTTCTTTTCCATAATTTTATTAGTTGTGCCTGGTTATATAATGGGTTATATTTCCTAATATATTAAATTATGGAAGATGAAAAGTCTTTTTATCAATAAAAAACTTTTTTACACTAATTGGTGAATTATATTTCTGAAAAATTCAAAAATTCAAAGTAAAATCTTAAAAAATACAATGAAAAAATAATGATTTACGCTCCCTAAAATAGCGTTTGCATTCCTTCATTTGCCATTTTGGGTATGTGTAGATCTGTTTTCCACTCTTCATTCATTCTTTTTATCAGGTAAGCCGATAGTAAAGGAGAGGCTTTTTCGATATTTTGATGGACAAAAAAGTACAGATTTTGAAGACCTTCTTTTTTCCATTGAGCTAGTCTTTTCAGCCAATCATCAAGTCTTTCGTAATCACTTTCTGCATTCGCTCCCACATAGCGGATGAATGCATTAGGGGTTGTAAGCCTCATATGGAGCATATCTCTCCGCCCTGCTGTGTCTACAATAATGTTGGTAATATTGTTGGCTTCAAACAGCTCGCAGGTAGTATTCAGGATATTTTCATCAGTAAACCATTCCGTATTTCGCAATTCTATTGCCAGAGGAACTTCTTTTGGCCATTCTTTCACAAACTTTTCTAACCTGTCATAATCCTTTGGTTTGAAATTATCGTGAAGCTGTAAAAATGCCATCCCTAGCTTATGATCAAAATTAAGCACTGACGTGGCAAATTGAGTCACAGGTTCTGTAACGTCAATGAGTCTTCGGAAATGAGAAACTGTATTGGTAATTTTCGGAAAGAATTTAAAATTGTCTGGAGTTTTGTCTTTCCAAGTTAATACCTGTTCCGGAGTAGGCATTCCATAAAAAGTTGCATTTAACTCTATAGAATTAAATTGAGTTGCATAATATGTCAATTCATCTTTAGTTCCTTTAGGATAAAAGCCTTTAAGGTCTGTCTTATTCCATTTTGCACAACCGATAGAGATATTTTCTAATCCTTTTTTGTTTTGCTTTAGAATTTCTTTAGTTCTCAGGTGATCTTTTGGTAAGGTAAAATCTATTTTTGATGGATCTTCTACTTGTCCGAATTTCATATTTGAGGTTTTTAGGAATTAACGATCTAACAAATATAAAACAAAACCACACAAATTTTTATGATTTTCATTAAAAAAATGGTGTGCAATAATGCTATTCCTTTATGATTTTTTTAGAAATTTCATGTTTCTCTGTTGCTATTTTTGCAGTATATATTCCTTTAGAGTAACCTGAAATATCTATACCAAGTACTGTGCTGTTAGCATTTTGATTTAATAACCTGTATTTGTCCATCACCATTAGAATCAACAACAATAGAATTTCCGTTGAAGTCTTTAGCAATTCCGTTTCCTGCTGAAGAATTTAATATTAACGCTTTAAATTTTGAATCAGCAAAATTGAGATTTTGTGTGTAAGCTAAAAAAGAAAAACTTAAACAGAAAGTAAGTAAAATCTTATACATTATTGTGTTTTTAAAATATTGTTTAGTTTTTTATTATGTTTTAAAGAGGGAGTAGTTAAAACTTATGTATGCAAAAATAATGTTTTTTGTTATCAAAAAGCGCATAGTAAAATTATTATTCAACTGAATATTAGTTATTTATGGTATGTTTCTTCGATGTGTTTTTTATATTTAAAAAAGGGTCAATGATTTTTTATGTCCTTTAAAATATTCTTTAAAATGAGACATTAATTTAATAAAATTATACAAGTTCACATTGGGTTCATCTTTAATTAAGAATGGATAGTTATTTAAATGGCTTGTTAATAAGTAGTTATATTGGATTTTGGCTGTGATGCTATATGGGGGAGTTAAGTTTTTTTTAAGGAAATATTAAACATTATGTTATATAATGTTAATTGTATGTTACCACGTTTCCTATTTCTTGCTTCTAATTTTGTCGGACAATTTAGAAGTATAAAAATATGAAGAGAAAAATTATCTGTGCTTTTGCGATTTTGTCATTCGGGTTTGCATTTTCACAGGAAACCAGCTCTAAAATTTTCGGAAGATTAAAGGGAATCACTTCTGAAGTTACTGTGAAAGTAACTCACGTTCCTACCAACAGTACCTTTGAAACTAAAAGTAACAACAAAGGTCAGTTCAGTTTAGATAACTTACAACCAGGAGGACCATATGTCATAGAGATTTCTGATGGTTCACAGGTTATCTATTCTAATGCCAATTTGCAACTTTCATTGGGAAGTAACGATTTACCGGTAGTGGAAATCAAAAACCGTGAGAAAGTAATTGATGAGGTAAAACTTACTTCTAAGAGAACCGTTGTAAAAAATGGGGTGGGAATCACCCAGGCGCAGATCTCAGGACTTCCTAATATCAACAGGGGAATCCAGGATGTGACCAAACTTGTTCCCCAAAGTGCCAACAACTCTTTTAACGGAACTAACTTCCGTTATAATAACGTGACTATTGATGGATCTATCAATAATGATGCTATCGGTTTCAGTCCGTCTTTAGGAGGTCAAACCAATACATCAGGAATGCCGGGAAGTAGTACCCGTTCCAATTCAATAAGTTTGGATGCTATCCAGGATGTTCAGGTTTATATTGCTCCGTATGATGTGAAATTAGGAAACTTTTTAGGAGGAAGTATCAATGCAGTTACCCGTAGCGGTAGTAATAATGTAGAGGGATCCCTTTATTTTTACGGACGTAATGCAGCTATTACAGGAAGAAACAGGGTAGGTGATAATTCAAAAATGCCAAGCTCTTTTCAGGATTTTATTTATGGAGGAAGAGTAGGGCTACCTGTTATAAAAGATAAGTTATTCTTATTTACAAACATGGAGTATACCAGAAGAAGAGATCCTGTTTTCTATAATGCCAATGACCCTAATGCTTTAGTCAATGAAGGAGTTGCTCAGGAAATCTCCAAATTTGTACAAGATAGATATGGCTTTAATGTAGGAAGCTATAATCAGTATACTAACTTCTCTGAGAGTGCTAAACTTTTTAATAAATTAGATTGGAAAATTAATGATAAACATACTTTATCCATTAAAAACAATACGGTATTTTCACAGGCATCCAACCTTGAAAGAGATGGGGCTAACTTCAGATTTTCCAGTATGGATTTTATCCAGAAAAATAATGCCTCAACAACCACATTGGAATTAAAAAGCCGTTTCAATGATAAATGGAATAACAATTTGGTGTTAGGCTATTCTTCTATTAATGATTACAGAGACCCGACTTCTTCTAACCCGATGTTCCCACAAGTGGAAATTGCTTACAATGGCGGAACAATCCTTTTAGGAAATGAAAGAGAGGCTACTGTATTTAACATGAAGCAGAAAACCTTCGAAATCACCAATAATCTAACGTATAAAACAGGAGTTCACACGTTCTTATTAGGAACCCATAATGAATTATATAATATCAATTATGGTTTCGTTAACGCTCTTAATGGAAGGATCTCTTACAGAACTCTTGCAGACTTCTACAACTCTACTCCTGCTAGGATAAGAGGGACGTATCCGTTTAATGGAGACAGCAGAGAAACTCTTTTCAATAACCCATATGCTCAATATAAAGCTAATCTTCTTTCCTTGTATTTCCAGGATGAAATCAACTTAGGAAAATTAAGATTATCACCAGGGGTAAGAGTAGATTACACCGATTTACCCAATAAACCACGTTTAAGTCCACAGGTTAATAATTCACCTATGGATCCAAATTATGGAAATACTTATACGTATACACCACTAAGCCAGCTTACCAATAGCTACCTTAACAAGCCAACGATTTCACCAAGATTAGGATTTACACTCGATCTTACAGATAATAGATCTGTAGTATTAAGAGGAGGTTCAGGTATTTTTGTAGGAAGGATTCCTTTTGCATGGTTAGGATATGCTTACTATAATGATGGGGTAGGTTTCGGAAGTTATGATTATAATTCGCCGACAGCTGCTCAGATTGCTGCCAACGGAGATCCTTTGATAAGTGGAAATTTTGCTAACTGGCAAAATTCTTCAAAAGTACAGGTAGACCTTATTGATAATAACTTCAAAATGCCAAAAGTTTGGAGAAGCTCATTAGGACTTGACTATACCGTGGGAGGATATAAAATGACATTAGAAGGTATTTATACCAAAGTGCTTTACGATTTGAAATTCCAGCAAGTGAATAGAAGGGATAAGGTAACGTATTACAGTTATGATGTAAATCAGGAAATGCCGATCTATTCAGGAAGCATCAATAGTAATTTTTCTAATGCTTATTTGTTATCCAACACAAAACAAGGATATAGATATAATGTAACGGCACAAGTTTCCAAAGCATATAATTTTGGATTTAACTTCTTTGTAGCCTATACTTATGGTGATGCCAAAGATATTACCAATGGTATCAGAAACTCTATGGAAAGTAACTGGCAGATGAACCAGTCTTTGACTCCTAATAATCCTCAGCTTACTACTTCTAACTTTGCGATCAAAAACAGAGTAGTTGCCAATTTGGGATATGCTTTCAATACTTCACAATCCAACAGGATATCAGCGAATGTATATTTCAATGCTCAGTCAGGAAATCCTTTTTCATGGGGGTTCATCAACGGGACGATTGCTAATTCAGGACAGGCTGCCGGACTGGCTTATATCTTCAAAGATGCCGCTGAAGCTGCCAAGTATATCGTTCCTATTAGAGATGCCGCAGGAACTGTTTTAGTGACAGCACAGCAACAGGTTGCTGATTATGAAAGTTTTATTAGTAATAATAAATATCTGAACAGTAGGAGAGGAACATTTACTCAAAGAAACGGAGATGTTACTCCGTGGAACATACAAGCTGATATCAGAATTATGGATGAAATCAGATTGAGTCAAAAATCTAAAAACAGTCTTCAGATTTCTTTAAGCATTATCAACGTTACGAATCTTTTAAATAAAGACTGGGGGAAAGTATACTTTGTACCAAATACCTTTAACTCTACGGCAAGTGTAGGCCTTACGAGAAATGGAAGTGTAGGTGCCGGACAACCTGGTGCGGGAGATCCAACTTACAACTTCAGATCTCCGGGGTTACCTTATACGATTGATCAGTTTGCATCAAGATTCCAGGCTCAGTTAGGAGTTCGATACAATTTTTAATTTTTACTTTATATATTCTTTCAAGAGTCCAGATTTTCTTTCTGGGCTTTTTTTATATATCATTCTGGATGCATTGAGATATTCTTGTAAGTTAAGTTCCTACAATGTTGTGTAACTATAGAGTGATAAAATCGCTGGTTGGCTAAATTATGAAAAGGTGTTTGTTTTTTTACATTAGTCATAGCAGCTTAAACTTGATGGGTTGAATGATTTTATATTTATCTAATTATCTAAGAGGTAGGTAAATAAATTATAGATATCGTATTTGTAAGAGTTCTATTGTAGTTATT
Organism: Chryseobacterium piperi; assembly: GCF_002285635.2. Classification (NCBI taxonomy): domain Bacteria; kingdom Pseudomonadati; phylum Bacteroidota; class Flavobacteriia; order Flavobacteriales; family Weeksellaceae; genus Chryseobacterium; species Chryseobacterium piperi. The sequence goes on from NZ_CP023049.2 coordinate 4,280,196, forward strand.
TGCTTCGGTATTAAGGTTGTATTGACCTTCAGTACTTCCAGGTGTAATATATTTCACAATGGGGACTGTTTTTTCTCCGGTTTTAAGATATATAATACTCTTTAAATTTAAATAAGTTATAAAATTAGCTCCTCGTGCAGAGTCCAGATTTTCAATAGCATTATAAAAGATATTGTCTGTGAGGCCACTGGTAGGAAATGAGTTGGTATATGGTTTTGATAATCCTAGAAGGAGAGGTGTTTTAACATTGTTGTTGGGGTCAAAATTATTTTTCCACGGCTTAAGAAGTATGTTCATATTGACCAGGTAATACCCGGTGAAAGGCGCCGTAAATTCTCCTGTTGTTGTATTAAAGGTATTTAGTTTGTCTGTAACCTTACTGTCAAATATAAATCTTCTGATATTATTTCCCAGATCACTGCTCACGAAACTTAAATCATTTCCTGAGGGCTTCATATTGACTAATGTAATAAGCCTATTTAAAAGAAGGTCGCTTATTTTCTGGTTGAGTTCTTTTTCTTCTGTGAAAAGATGCCATCTCCCATTACTAAAAGAATAGAACCTATTTTCCAGCACATCATCTGTAGTGTCTGCAGGAGTCTCGTTATTGGCATTTACCAAATTGAATACCAATAAGCCTTCTGCCGGCTTGGGAATTGTGGTGATATCAGTGGTTCCGGATAGTGAAACCCGTGAAATTAATAGCCCTTTATGGGTTGCATTGGCATGAAGTATTGCACTTTTATCAGGGAAGTTGGTGTTTATTCCTACTTGAGAATAATGAAATAGGCTAGATAAAATGCTAAATAATAGAATTGTTTTCATATTGGCTAATTAGTGATAGGGAGATAAATAATGGTAATATTGTTTGCCTGCGCTCTGTTGTACCCTAAGCTTTCAGTTGACATAGAATAGATATTATCACCTGAAGTTGTGCCTGGGGTGATATATCTGGTTAAAAAACAAATCTTTTCGTCCTTATTCATATATATGACACCGGAGACTTTAACTGTCAGAGGCTGCTGAGCGTCTGTTACAGCATTGAGAGGTTGATTAAGAAAAGCAAATGTTGCATTTCCATTATAAGTAAATGTAGTATAGGGCTTACTTACGCCTAGCCTTACAATATTGGTTGTATTTTGAGACTGATAGCTCTTTAAAAGAATTGAAGCGTCTATCTGATAATAACCGTTTTTAGGTGCTTTGAATTCTGAGTTTATAGCATCGTAAGTATTATTTCTGTCAAAGACTTTATTAGTGAAGAAAAGCTTTCTGATATTGGCTCCTAAATCATTTCCTGCATAGGAAACATCATTTCCACTCGAAGAAGCATTGGCTACTACTTGTAATTGAGTGACACCAAGACCTTCAATGGCATCATTGAGTACGGTATCAGTTACCAAAAGCTTCCATGAGTTATCCGCTGAGGAAAAAGTATAAAAATTATTTGCAATTACCTGATTATTGGTATTGGTAGAAGAGTTTGAGTTTGATAAATTATAGACCAATAAGCCATTTGCCGGATTGGGTATTGTGATAAGATCTGTTTTGTTTACCAGATTGACCCGTGGGATCAGTAACCCTTTATTAGAATGCCGAATATCCAATACGGCACTAGGATCTGGAGTGGTTGTGTTAATACCTACTTGTGCGTAGGTCTGCATTCCACATAAAAGAAATGCGTAAATAATTAATGTTTTCATCCTTGTAGTGTAATTAAATTAATAATTAACGGTAAATATATTTGTTTTATAACTGAAATGTTTGAGCTGAAAACTAGATGTATTTGTCTTTATTTCAATTATTTAGGATGTTTTAGTTACATATATTTTATACGGATAATAAATTGATAATAATATATATTTATACTTGAGGTATTTAATCTATATTAAGTTTTCATTAATTTTTATTTTACAACAAAAAAAGCACGTTAAAAACGTGCTTCATATATAAATTGTTTATTATTTGTAGTCTAAGCTTCGCAGCTTGAACATGATACAAAGTTCACCATCATTTCTTTAGATACTGATGAGCTTCTCTGATAATATAATGTTTTTACTCCTTTTTTCCATGCTTCAATATACAGGTAATTAACATCCTTTACAGGCATTGTAGATGGAATCTGTAAATTCAAAGATTGTGCCTGATCAATATACTGCTGTCTTTGAGCTGCCTGAGAAATGATCTCCATTGGAGATATTTCTTTGAAGGTTTTAAATACTGCTTTTTCTTCGTCAGTCAATTCAGTTAAGTGCTGTACGGAACCATGATTCAACATAATTGTTCTCCATGTCTCTTCGTTATCCAATCCTTTTTCTTCCAACAATTTTGCCAAATACTTGTTTTTACGCATAAAGTTTCCTTTAGCCAGACCTGCTTTATAATAATTAGATGCAAAAGGCTCAATTCCAGGAGAAGTTTGTCCTAAAATAGCAGAACTTGAAGTGGTAGGAGCAATAGCCATTGTAGTTGTATTTCTCAACCCGTAACCTTTTAATAATTCAGGCTCTCCATAGATATTGGCTAATTCTCTCGATGCTTGCTCAGATTGTTCTTTAATATGTTTGAAAGCTCTTGCATTGAACTGAGTCGCTTCAAAACTTTCAAACGGGATCATATTTTTCTGTAAATAAGAGTGGTATCCTAAAACTCCTAATCCAAGAGCTCTGTGACGCATTGCGAAGTTTCTTGCTCCCTGTAAATAGTAGTTACCTTCTGTTTTATCAATAAACTCAGTTAAAACAGCATCCAGGAAGTATACAGCTAATTTTACAGCATCAGTATCTTTCCATTCGTCATATAATTCCAGGTTCATGGAAGATAAACAACAGATAAATGATTCCTCTCTTGTAGAAGGAAGCATGATTTCAGAACAAAGGTTACTTGCATTAACCGTTAATCCTAAATCTTTATAAACCTGTGGCTTATTTCTGTTTACATTATCTGTAAAGAAAATATATGGAAGACCTTTTTGCTGACGGCTTTCTAAAACTCTTGCCCAGATCTTACGTTTCTCCATATCTCCATCGATCATATCCTGCATCCAATAGTCAGGAACACAGATCCCTGTAAATAAATTCTGGATAGGGCTTCCGATATCTTTGATAGATAAAAATTCTTCAATATCTCCGTGGTCGATGTCCAGATAAGCAGCAAATGCTCCTCTTCTTACACCTCCCTGTGAAACCACATCCATTGCAGTATCAAATAGTTTCATGAAAGAAACAGCTCCTGAAGACTTCCCGTTATCAGTTACTGCAGTACCTCTGTTACGAAGCTCTCCGAAATATCCTGAAGTTCCACCTCCGATTTTTGTCTGCATGATGACCTCACCCATTTTATGAGTAATTCCTTCAATGCTGTCCGGAATGTGAACATTGAAACAAGAGATAGGCAATCCTCTTTGCGTTCCCATGTTAGCCCAAACCGGAGAAGAAAAACTGATCCACCCTTTAGTGATCATTTCTTTGAAAGCCGGCTGTAGCTCAGGTTTGTATAATTTTTTAGCAGCAGCTGTGGTAATTCTGTCGATGGCACCATCTACAGTTTCCCCTTTTAACAGATATCCTCTGTTTAGCATTTGCTCTGACTCCTCATTGAGCCACCATATATTAGTATTTTGTTCCTCCATAGCTGTTATATTTTCGAATTCCCGGGTCTTTTATCGACACGGGAATTTTGTGTTATTAAATTGTTTGTAAAAATTCTACTTTGTGGGAGTTGTTCAATCCACTTTCATCTCTTAATCTTTGAAATTCTTTAAAAGATGGGGTATTCAAAACCTCATGCTGTACCTCTTCATTGATATAGTTGGAATAATGTAAAAAAGTAATACCATCTTCTTTCAGATATATTTTATACTCAAAAGTAGACTGATCGAGTTTCTTGAAATCATCCAGAAAAATGCGGATATTTGCTTTGTTTTCTTGAACAAACTCAGGTTTTACGGTATAGGTTACAATTACATTAATCATCTTTTGTGTTGGTATTTAATGGTCATCCTGAAGAATAAAGAACTTTGATTTATTCGGAAGTTCTTTTATGTATTCAAACAAGAATAAGATTGTATCATTTTTTCTGCCCGATTAAAACAAATCGTTTGCAGTAATACTCTTATCGTGTTTCGTATAATCTACAGGTCTTTTAGCAAAGAAATCATCCATAGAGTTAGCGAAAACTTCCTCTTCAAACCATTTCATTGGACGATATTGCTCAGGAGAGATGTTGTAACGTGTATCCATATTGATCTTCTTTAAACTGTCATCAACACGATATTTCATGAAGTTTAGTAAATCTTCTTTTGAAAATACACTCAATTCTCCTAGTTCGAAGATCCAATCCAGGATTTCACCTTCCAGTTCCACAGACTGATCCACTAAAGTATAAATGTCTTCAATGTCAGAATCCGTTAATAGGTCAGGTTGTTCCTCGCGAATCTTATTAATTAAATAAATTCCTGCATTCGCATGAATCTGCTCATCTACCGAAGTCCAAGCGATAATGTTGGAAACATTCTTCATATATCCTTTAAATCTGGTAAAAGACAGAATAATGGCGAACTGTGAGAAAAGGGATACATTTTCAATCAGGATACTGAATAATAAAAGAGAAGAAACATATTCTTTTGGCGTAGAAGAATTGGCGTGCTTAAGAACATTTGACAAAAAGTCAATTCTCTTTTTCACGGCAGGAACTTCTATAACATTTGTAAATTCTTCATTATATCCTAATACTTCTACTAATCGGGAATAGGCTTCAGAGTGGCGGAATTCACATTCTGCAAAAGTAGCTCCAAGACCATTGAATTCAGGTTTAGGTAGATGATTATATAGGTTTCCCCAGAATGTCTTTACAGACACCTCGATCTGTGCAATTGCCAAAAGTGCATTTTTCACAGAGTTTTTTTCGTGTGGCTCCAACTGCGAATGAAAATCCTGAACATCTGCAGTAAAGTCCACTTCCGAATGTACCCAAAACGATTTGTTAATCGCTTCTACAAATTGAAGAACCTCAGGATATTCAAATGCCTTATAACTTACTCTTTTATCAAAAATTCCCATATTAAAAATGTGTTTAAATTAAAATAATTACATCACTGTGGATAAAATTCAAAGAATAAATAACATCTTGATTTGTTGGAACTTATATTTGAAAGTTTTTCACAAGAAAAGTGTTTTTATTTTTTGCTAGTGCGAAGCACAAAGTTCGAAAAAAAGAACTGATTTAAAAAGGGGTAAATACTAATTGATTGACTTTTAACCTTAAAAGTTTTCCACATTTACATGAAACCACCGTTGATATTGGTTTATACAGAATTATAAGGCAAAAATAAATATTTTTAATAAGTTACAGTTAAACATGCATTCCTAAAATACTATAAATAAAATGAAAAAGTATTAAACGCCAAAAAATATTAATAAATTTTTATTCTTGTAACAAATCGAAAATATCTTCTACTTATTGAGTACAAAAACAGCAACCACTTAATGTTAGTAATTCAGGATTTACATAAATCATACGATACGGGGAAAAGTAAACTGCACGTTCTCAAGGGAATTAATCTTAATATTTCTGAAGGTGAGTTTGTTTCCATTATGGGAAGTTCCGGTTCCGGGAAGTCTACACTCCTTAATATTATAGGTATTCTGGATGAAAAAGATTCAGGGACCTATGAGTTGGATAAGGTTCCTATCGAGCATTTATCCGAAGTAAAAGCGGCAGAATACAGAAGTAAGTTTCTGGGATTTATTTTTCAGTCTTTTAACTTGATCGGATATAAAACGGCTTTAGATAATGTTGCTCTTCCTTTATATTATCAGAATGTACCCAGGAAAGAACGTAATCAAATAGCAATGGAATATTTGGAAAAAGTAGGCCTTGCTCAATGGGCTACCCATCTCCCTAATGAACTTTCGGGTGGACAAAAGCAGAGAGTAGCTATTGCAAGAGCTTTGATTACCAATCCTAAAGTTGTATTAGCTGATGAACCTACGGGTGCTTTAGACTCAAAGACAACACATGATATTATGAAGCTTCTTCAGGATATTAATAATGAAGGGAAGACTATTATTGTGGTTACCCATGAACCTGACGTTGCAGCACAAACCAAAAGAAATGTCATTTTAAAAGACGGAATTATTGAAAGTGATGAATTTATCAAGCAGGTTGTTTTATAAATGGATTTGCAGAAGTGTAAAGAGCATTTAGCCTTAAGTTATTAAATATCTAAATCTATTAAATTATGTTTGACCTGGATCGTTGGCAGGAAATATTCAGTTCCATTCGCAGTAATGTATTGCGAACGGTACTTTCCGGATTTACGGTAGCATTGGGCTTATTTATCTTTATTGTTCTTTTTGGTATAGGAACAGGACTTCAGAATGCTTTTTCTGAAGGGTTTGCAGGAGATGCTAAAAATCTGATTACCATTTATACTGGGAAGACTACTTTAGCCTATAAAGGATTACAATCTGATAGGGATGTTACAATGAATAATGATGATTATGATTTTCTGATCAATACAGATAAGGAAAAAGTAGGAGCAGCCAGTCCTAGATATTCCGCTAATTTAATGGTGAAATACGGAAAAGAAAGTGGAACTTATCAGATACATGGTGCAGAACCAGGAGAACAAATTATTGAGAACAGAAAAATTATTGATGGCCGTTATATCAATCCTTTTGATTTGCAAAGAAAACAAAATGTAGCAGTCATTGGAAGAATGGTTCAAAGAGACTTGATCAAAAATGGAAGTTCCATAGGAAAAGAGCTGGATATTAATGGAACCATGTTTAAAGTAATAGGTGTATTTTCAGATGATGGCGGAGATAGGGATGAAAGACATATTACAGTTCCGATTACGACCTTACAACAGATGAAAAAAGGGTCTGATACTGTGAATATAGCCTATATCTCATACAGTGATAAGTTGACCCCTGAGCAAGCGATTAAATATGGTGATGAATTGAAAGACAAATTAAAAGTAAGAAAAAATGTTTCTCCTGATGATGAAAACGGAGTCCGTGTTTGGAATAACGCTAAAAATATGAATGACACATTTACATTTATGGCAGTTCTTACAGCAATTGTAGGGTTTATTGGATTGGGAACTTTGTTAGCTGGAATTATTGGAATCAGTAACATTATGGTTTACATCGTAAAAGAAAGAACTAGAGAAATTGGTGTAAGGAAAGCTATTGGTGCTAAGCCACGAAGTATTGTCACTTTAATTGTGCAGGAAAGTGTTGTTATTACAGTTATTTCAGGATGTGTAGGAGTGGGAATTGGGGTTTTGACTTTAAATCTAATTGGAGGGAGTCTTGAAGAATTTTTTATTAAAAACCCAAGTGTGGGATGGGGAGCAATTTTTATGGCTTTCATTGCATTGGTTTTTTCCGGATTGATTGCTGGATTTGTTCCGGCTTACCGAGCATCGAAGATTAAGCCAATTGAAGCATTAAGAACAGAATAAACATTAAAGACTAGTAAATAGGGCCAAGTTTTAGCAATTTCACCCTTTTGCTCTTTTGTAAGTATTAATATAATTTATAATTAGAAGACGTGAATATCATATTTAAAAAAGATACCTGGCAGGAGATTTATTATTCGTTAAGAAATAATAAACTCCGGACATTTCTTACTATGATTGGAGTAGGCTGGGGAATGTTTTTGTACGTAAGTCTTCTTGGTGCAGCAAAAGGGATGGAGAATGGTTTTGATAAATTATTTTCTGGTTTTGCTACCAATTCGATTTTCCTTTGGGCACAAAAGACCTCAATTCCATATGAGGGATTTCCTAAAGGAAGAGAGGTTCATCTTTACTTGTCAGATATGGAAATGTTGAAAAGAAAGGTTACAGGTGTAGATTATATATCACCACAAAATGCGAGAGGAAGTTTTACAGGAACACCTGGAGAGTCCATTTCAAGAAACGGTAAAAAAGGAACTTATTCACTTACTGGAGATTATTCGGTAGGGAATAAAATTTCAGAAAAGAAGCTTATTTTCGGTCGTTACATCAATGATGCAGATGTTTCAGGTAATAAAAATGTAGTGGTGATCGGAGAAGAGATTTATAAGAATTTTTTTGATTCCAAGAAAAAAGAAGATCCTATTGGGCAATCAATTAACATCAAAGGATTATTTTTTAATGTAATTGGTGTTTTCAGGGTGAAAAAAGGTGGTGGTTGGGAAAATGATCAAACTGCTTTTATTCCCCTATCTACATATACTAAAATGTATAATGCTGGAGATCAGATTGATATGTTTGCTATTGTAAGTCAACCTAGTGCTAATTTGTCTTCGGTAGAAGAAGATGTAAAACAGGTACTAAAGAATAAGAATAAAATCTCTCCTGAAGATACCAATGCTTTTGGTAGTTTCAATTTAGGGAAAGAGTTTAAAAAAGTGACCGGTTTTCTTACAGGAATGCAACTTTTGACTATTATTGTTGGAACACTAACGATCCTTGCAGGAGTAATTGCGATTTCCAATATCTTATTGATTACGGTAAAAGAAAGAACTAAAGAAATAGGTATCAGGAGAGCGTTGGGGGCAAAACCATCCGAAGTAAGAAACCAGATATTATTGGAAAGTGTTGTAATCACTCTTTCATCTGGCTTACTTGGCTTTCTTTTTGGAATTTTTGTATTAATGATTTTAAATGCAGCAACACAAGGGCAAGATGCATTTCCCTTCTATAACCCAACGGTGAATTATGGAAATGTATTTGCAGCTATGGGAGTAATGGTCATTTTAGGACTGATTATTGGAATGATCCCGGCTCAGAGAGCTGTGAAAATAAGGCCTATTGAAGCATTGAGAAGTGAATAATTGTGACATTATATTAAAACCATTTAAATAAAAAATAAACTAGATATATGAAAAAGAAATTCACTTGGAAAAAAGCCATTTATATACTGTTAGGGCTTTTATTTGCAGTGGCATTGTTCTCAGGGATTGGCTATATGATAAAATCTAACTCTAAAGAGAATGAAGCATTCCTTACCCGAAAACCTACGATCCAAAATATGGATGATAAAGTTATGGCTACGGGGAAAATTACCCCAAAAGAAGAAATTGAAATCAAACCCAATATTACTGGGATTATTGATAAAATTTTAGTGAAAGAAGGTGATAAAGTAGAGGTGGGGCAATTGGTTGCTACAGTGAGAATTGTTCCTAGTATTTCTGAGGTAAATGCTGCACAACAAGAAGTTCAAAATGCACAACTTCAAATCAATAATTCTCAAATGAATGTTGGAAATGTGCAGAAACAGTATGAGATGCAAGAGAGGCTTTATAAGCAAGGAGTAATCTCTAAACAAGATTATCTTAATTCACAGCAACAATTGTTTACTCAGCAGCAAAATCTTAAAAATGCTCAACAGCAGTTAAATACAGCTCAAAAAAGATTGCAGATTGCAAAAACGGGTGCCACTCCTGAACTTCAAGGGCAAGGATTGGCTACTACACAAATCCGTTCCAAGGCTTCAGGAACTGTTCTTGAAGTTCCTGTAAAAAAGGGAAGTCAGGTTATTGAAGCAAATAACTTCAATGCCGGTACAACCATATGTTCAGTAGCAGATTTAAACTCTTTGATCTTTAAAGGAGAAATTGATGAAGCTCAAGCTGGAAAACTGCAAGAAGGTATGGGTATGAATATTGTGATTGGCGCTCTACAAAATAAAACTTTCCCCGGAAAGTTAACCATGATTGCTCCAAAGGGGAAGGATAATTTAGGAACAATAAAATTCCCAGTTGAGGGTGATGTTAGTAATCCTAATAATGAATATATCAGAGCTGGATTCTCAGCCAATGGAGAAATTGTATTGAATTCTCAGAAAAATGCTTTACTGCTTGACGAATCATTGGTACAGTATGAAAAAAGCAATGGTAAGGACAGGTCTTTCGTTGAGGTTAAGCAGCCCGATGGAAAATTTAAGAAAGTGTATGTAAAATTGGGTGCCAGTGATGGTATTAATGTGCAGATTCTTTCCGGGATTACTAAAGACTCTGAAATAAAAGTATGGAACCCTTCCGATAAAGATAAGGAAGAGCTTAAAGAAAAGACAAAATAATAAACTAAATAGATATATTTATCTGAAATCCCGGGAACTTTTTCTCGGGATTTTTTTATTGCAATTAAGTTGCATTATTGGATTTTGTTTTATCTTTGTGTGATAATTATTTTAGAAATTATGAAGGATAGAATATTTGATACCATTATTATAGGAGGAAGTTATGCTGGACTTTCTGCAGCGATGGCTTTAGGAAGGGCTTTAAGACAAGTTCTGATTATTGATAGTGGGAAACCTTGTAACAAGCAAACTCCACACTCCCATAATTTTCTGACACAGGATGGGAAAACTCCTATGGAAATCAGTAACACAGCGAAGGAGCAGGTCCAAAAATATGAAAGCATACAATTTTATGATGGATCTGTTATTAGGATTATAAAAAATAATGAAAGATTTCAGGTCGAAACTGAATCCGGGCAAAACTTTAATGCTAAAAAACTGATAATTGCTACGGGAATTAAAGATGTACTTGCTGATATTCCGGGATTTGATAAGTGTTGGGGGATTTCAGTTCTTCATTGCCCTTACTGCCACGGATACGAAGTGAAATATGAAAAAACAGGTATACTTGGAAACGGAGATTTAGCGTATGAGTTTTCTAAAATGATTTCACATTGGACAAAAGAGTTTACATTATTTACGAACGGGAAATCAAATTTTAATGAGGATCAGATAGTAAAATTAGAAGAAAAAGGAATAAAGATCAATGAAAGTGAAATTGAACAATTCGAACATCATAATGGGAATATCCAAAATGTAGTTTTTAAAGACGGAAGCAAAAATCAGGTAAAGGCTGTTTATGCAAAGATTCCATTTGAACAGAATTTGAATTTCGAAGAAGACCTTGGAATTGAAATGACGGAGTCAGGCCATATTAAAACAGATGCCTTTTATAAAACGAATGTATATGGAGTCTATGCGTGTGGTGATAGTTCGTCAATGATGCGGTCTGTAGCCAATGCTGTGGCTTCAGGAAATACTGTTGGAGCAATGGTAAACAAAGAACTTATTGATGAAGTATTTTAAAGCGAAAATATTGAGATTTTATTCAAAAAATCATATTTGTCATTAACAAAATCTAAAGGGAAATTCCGTACATTTGGGGGAGACAATCTCAAAAATTTAAAGTAAATGGATATTATTTTCGACCTAATTGAAAAGGAAAGACAAAGACAAACCCACGGATTAGAGCTTATTGCTTCAGAAAATTTTGTTTCTGACAATGTGATGAAGGCAATGGGAAGTGTATTGACAAATAAGTATGCAGAAGGGTACCCTGGTAAAAGATATTATGGCGGGTGTGAAGTAGTAGATGAGGTCGAAACATTGGCAATAAACAGGGCAAAAGAGCTTTTCGGAGTAGATTATGTAAATGTTCAGCCCCATTCAGGTTCTCAGGCAAATGCAGCTATTTACCTTGCAGTATTGAAGCCTGGAGATAAAATCATGGGAATGGATCTTTCAATGGGAGGGCATTTAACTCATGGATCTGCCGTTAACTTTTCGGGGATTCAATACAATGTTGTTTCTTATGGAGTGCAGCAGGAAACTGGTTTGATCGATTATGATCAAATGAGAGAGGTTGCTCTTAGAGAAAGACCTAAAATGCTGATTGCTGGTTTTTCAGCATATTCCAGAGATTTAGATTATGCAAAATTCAGAGATGTTGCTGACGAAATCGGAGCGACTCTTTGGGCAGATATTGCGCATCCTGCAGGTTTAGTCGCTAAAGGATTATTAAACTCTCCTTTCGAATATTGCCATGTAGTAACAACAACTACTCATAAAACATTAAGAGGGCCTAGAGGTGGAATGATTATGATGGGAAAAGACTTCGAAAATACATATGGACACAAAACTCCAAAAGGTGAAACGAAAATGATGAGCCAGGTTTTGGATGGTGCTGTTTTCCCAGGTATTCAAGGTGGACCGCTTGAGCATGTTATTGCTGGTAAAGCAATTGCCTTTGGAGAAGCTTTAGATACTCAATTTGAAACCTATGCGAAGCAAGTTAAATCTAATGCCCAGGCTTTGGCAAAGGCTATGATCAACCGTGGGTTTGATATTGTAAGTGGAGGAACAGATAATCACCTGATGCTTGTAGACCTTAGAAATAAAGGAGTGAACGGGAAAGAAACCGAGAAAGCATTAGTATTGGCAGATATCACATGTAACAAGAATATGGTACCTTTTGATGATAAATCACCTTTTACTACTTCAGGAATCAGATTAGGAACGGCAGCAATTACTACAAGAGGATTAAAAGAAAATGATATGGAAACCATTTCAGAATTAATTTCGGAAGTTGTTGACAATATTAAAAATGAAGAAGTGCTTACGTCTGTGAGAAAGAAAGTCAATGAATTAATGGAAGGGAAAGCATTGTTTAATTATTAATTGATATTGAAACTTAAATAATAGGAGAATGAGCAATAGCTCATTCTTTCTTTTTTGTATTATGGAAAAGAAATCTTTTACTTTTGAAGAAATCAAACAAAAGTTAGTTAATTACTGTGTTTATCAGGATCGATGTCATGCGGAAGTTGAGCAGAAAATGAGAGAATTCATGCTTATTCCCGAGGCAAAAGAAGAGATATTTTTATACTTGCTGCAGGAGAATTATCTAAATGAAGAAAGATTTACAAGAAGTTATATCAGAGGTAAATTTTATATAAAGCACTGGGGGCGAAATAAAATAAGGATGAATCTTAAACAAAAGCAGATTTCGGAAAAATTAATTAATACCTGTTTTGACGAAATAGATGAATCGGATTATTTTAATGCTGTTGAAAAAGCATTTGAAGATTACTACACTAAACAGAAGGGATTAAAAGAGTACCAAAAAAAATCAAAAACTATAAAATATCTGATAGGAAAAGGTTTTGAATATGATATTATTCTTCAGGTTATAGAAAATTAATATACTTTTAATTTATGTAAAATAAGTTTTAGATTAAAAAAAATATTTTTGCAGATACTAAAATATATATAATTGTTTTTTGCATTTAACGGAAAGAAAGGTGTTGAATATCCTTGTTGTTTACGAAGTATATAATTTATATTAAGCACTTTTTTTATTATAAGCCTTTTATATGTAATATTTTATATTATTTGATTAAAAAAAAATTAAAATTGGAGATGTGAAATATATAAAGTGGCATGAAAAATGCATGTGGTCTTAAATATTTCTCTTTTGAGATTTATATATTTAAAAAAATGAAAATACTTTATGAATAAGTGAAATAAAATATAAATTATATATTGTATTATTACTATAAATAGTGATAATTAAAAGGAAATTTTTTTATATCTGGAAGTAGATAACATATAAAAACAAATTAATTATACCATTTTAAATTATGAATATTATCTATTACCTTTGCCAAGCTAATAAAATCACTTAATGTTGATGAAAAAGTTGCGTGACGCTTTTGATGCTCTTTACAATGGAGATAACATTGTGAAAATCACTAAATTAAGATATATACCAAGGTGGTTGGTTATCCTAATTGATATTTTAATTATTTTATTTTCTATATTACTTTCTCGTTTATTCTTGAAGAATTTAGAAGTTAAAGTCAATTTTCCGGAATATACTCTCCAAAAAAGATTGGTTCTTATTGGGACTAATATTCTATTTATGTATGTCTTTAAAACCTATGCAGGAATTATAAGACATTCAACTTTTTTTGATTTTTTTAAAATCATACTATCCTCCGGATGTACACTTCTTACTCTTTTAGTGATCAATTATATCTCGGAATTAACACTGGATAAGTCGTTGTATTTATATCCTAATCTTTTCTTGTATTTCCTTATCTCAGTTTCTATAATGTTCTTTTTTAGAATGATAACTAAGCAATTTTTTAGCATTCTAATAGACTTTAAGGGAGCTTCATCTAAAGTAAGGGTTGCTGTTGTGGGGGTGGGAGAAGCTTCTGTAGCCTTGGCCAGAGCTATTATGCATAATCCTAATTATCCATATCGATTGGAGGGATTTCTTACAGGGAGATCCGATTCTAACAGAGCATTATTATTAGGATATAAAATATATAACAAAAACCATTTCTTCAAAAACGATAAATTAATAAAGCAATTTGATGCTGTTCTATTAATTAAGGAAATTATGGGAAAGCAGGAAATCGAAGAATGGATGACTTTGGCTTTGGATAATGGACTAAAGGTGCTAAAAGCCCCTACGCTCAGTAAAATGAGGGATAGTGATTTAGTCGGTGGAATTAGTCAGCTTCAGATTGAAGATTTATTGAATCGTAAGCCGATCAAAATAGAAAGTGAGGATGTAAGAAAAAGACATTTCCAAAAAAATGTTTTAGTAACTGGAGGAGCTGGCTCTATTGGTAGTGAAATTGTGAGGCAAGTATCACAATTCAATCCTTCACTTATTGTAGTACTTGATCAGGCAGAATCTCCTTTATATGAATTGGAATTGGAGTTATTAGAGAAGTTCCCAGATCAAAAATTTAAGTTCGTTCTGGCAGATATTTCTAATAGATATAGATTGGAAAAAGTTTTTGAAGATTATGAATTTTCAATGGTTTATCATGCTGCAGCTTACAAACATGTACCCTTAATAGAAGAAAATCCACATGAGGCTATTTTTGTGAATGTTTTAGGAACGAAAAACTTAGCTTTATTATCTAAAAAATATAAGGTAAATCGTTTTGTAATGGTTTCTACAGACAAGGCTGTAAACCCAACCAATGTAATGGGTGCATCTAAAAGAACTGCAGAATTATTTGTACAATCTTTACAGAATTCACCAGGGAATACCACTAAATTTATTACAACACGTTTCGGAAATGTTTTAGGTTCTAATGGTTCTGTTATCCCTCATTTTAGAAAACAAATAGAGAAAGGGGGACCTGTGACAATTACTCACCCCGATATTATCCGTTATTTTATGACTATTCCCGAAGCATGTGAATTGGTCCTTCAAGCAGGAACGATGGGGAATGGGGGGGAGATTTATGTATTTGATATGGGAGAACCTGTTAAAATCCTTGATCTTGCAAGAAGAATGATCAAATTATCGGGTTATACCCCAGATGTAGATATCAAAATTACTTTTATAGGTTTAAGACCGGGAGAAAAACTTTACGAAGAACTTTTGAGTAATAATACAGTCACTATTCCTACACACCATGAGAAAATTTTAATTTCAAGAGATCCTTTAATGGAATTCGCAGAAGTTGACCTCTTGAGTAAACAAATTATTATTGCAGCAGTAAAAAGAAATAAGTTACAAGTAGTTAGGATACTGAAAAAAATAGTTCCTGAATTTATAAGTAATAACTCAGAATTTGAAGTTTTAGATAATGAAATTATTGAAGCTCCTGAAGCTCCTGAGATTAAAAATTTCATCTCTGAAAACTAAATTAAAGAAGATGTTGGGTTTAAATAGTTTCTGTTAAACAAATAATTAAATTGAAATAAATAGTATAAAATCGTAAATATAGTAAATATTTGATGTTTAAGATAAATATTTTACAATTTTATCAATAACAAGCATTCGCGGGCATGTTTAAAAACATAGTTGGTGTAAAAATAATTATCCTATTTTTGTGAAAAATTTATCAAAAAAATGAATTGGAAGTATTTTATCTATGGTGCTATAAGTCTAATGATAGTTTCTTGCGGGAGTAGGCAGGAAATCAATTATATGAAAGATATTGATAGTATTGCACTGGAAAATTCGATAAAAAACAGCCGGGTTGATTTTCAGCCTGGTGATCAGTTGATTATCAGTGTCTCTGCTAAAGATATGGAGGTAGTTAAACCATTTAATCAAAATTATTCTTCCAGTACTACTACTACGCAATATTCAATACCGAGTTCCAATAGCCTTCCACAACAAGTTCCGGTTTCAGGCCCTACTTATACTGTAGATACTAATGGAGATATTATTTTCCCTCAGATAGGAGCAATTAGCACTAAAAATGAAAATATTGAAACATTACGTACTAAATTAACAGATCTTCTTAGAGAGTATGTTAAAAATCCAATTGTTGACGTTAGGCTTATCAATTTTAAAGTTTCTGTTCTTGGAGAGGTTACTAAGCCAGGAACTTACGTAATTCCTGATGGAAACACTACATTATTAGGAGCTCTAGGCTTGGCCGGAGATCTTACTCCTTTCGGGGTTAGGAATAATATCTTAGTTGTTAGAAATACGGATGGACAGATTAACAAAGAAAGAATAGATCTTACAAGTGCTAATTTTATCAACTCTCCTTATTATTATCTTAAGCAAAATGACGTTGTTTATGTTCAGCCTAATCCAAATAGAGAAAAAGCAGCAAGGGTAGATCCAAATACTGGACTATATATTTCAGTAGCTTCGGTAATTGCCTCAATAACAGTAGGTATATTAGCTCTAATAAAAAAATAATAAAGAAATAAAACGATATCAAGGCTAACTTTTCAAGAAGATTAGTACAATATCATAAATAATAAAATCATAAATAATAAAAAAATCAAAGGGAATTAATATTTAATTATAGTACAAATATCGTAAGCTTTAATAAAGCGTTAACTCCTTAGACTTAAGTAAAATCATGAACAAAACTATTATTACATATCTTATACTGTTAGCGTTTGTTTTTTTATCATGCAAACCTAAACAGAATATGGTATATATGTCGCAACATAATATGGAACAAGAAATTGCTCAGGCAAAGTTTCAAGGGCTTCATATCCAGGAAAGTGATGTCCTCTTAATTCTTGTTTCTGCACTTGATGAAAATGCTGTAAAACCATTTAACCTTAATACGGTAAACCGTGTAGGTAGTGAAGCTCCTAATGGAGTAAATCAGTATGTACAGCCGAGTGAATATTTGGTTAATGAAGAAGGATATATTAATTTTCCTGTATTAGGAAATGTTTATGCAAAAGGAATGACTCAAGTGCAATTGAAAAATGATCTTGAATCTCGTTTGAAAAGATATCTTACAGATCCTTTGGTAACGATCACTCTGAAGAATTTTAATGTAAGTGTTTTAGGAGAGGTGAAAAATCCAGGACAAAAGGAAAGTGCAACACAAAAATTAAATATTTTCCAGGCACTTAGTCTTGCTGGAGATATGACAGATTTTGGAAATCGTACTAAAGTTAAGCTTATTCGTACTGGAGACGACGGGACTGATCAGGTTATTAATTTGGATATGTCAAGGTCAGATATCGTTAATTCACCCTATTACTATATGAAACAAAATGATGTACTTTATGTAGAGCCTGATCAAAATAAACAAATACAGGCAAACTCAAATCCTAACAGAGCCCTCACATTTCAGATTATTGGTTCTGTGTTAACGGCTGCGGCTATTGTAATTTCTTTAACTCGATAAATTAAGGTATGCAGCAGATAGAACTTCAGGAAAATGAGGAAACCTTAAACTTAAGGAAGGTTATTGGGAAATATATTAATAAATGGCCATGGTTTATTGGATTTATACTACTCTTTTTGATTGGTGCATATGTATATCTTAGATATTCTATACCTCAATATCAATCAATAACAACACTCAAATTTGATAAAAAGCAAAATGATATTACTGGTGCTTTGGCAGATCTTGATAATCTGGGCTTAGGGCTAGGTAATGCGGATGAATTGAAAAGTGAAGTGGCCGTAGTTACTTCAAGGCCAATTCTAATGAAAGTTGTTGAAAATCTTAATTTAAGTGTCCAGTATTATAATTCTGGAGAGATTAAAGATTCTGAATTATTTACCAAAATACCCATTACGGCTAAGGTTATTTCTTATAATGATAATAAAAAATTTATTTCTTCAGAATATATTGTAAAGGAGGTCAATGGGAATGATTTCACTTTAGGAAGTGATGAAAAAGGAGATGTTAAGGGTAGTTTCAATAAAGCTTTAAAACTGGACTTTGGAATTGTAGTTTTGCAAAAAATTCCAGGACTGACATTTCGCTCAAAATATAAGATTGTTTTTTGGAATCCTCTGGAAAAAGTTAAAGCATTAGAAAATAAAATTCAGGTTAATTTACCTGATCAGAAAGCTATGCTGATGGATATTAATATTGTAGGGACAATTCCTGAAAAATCAGAGGCTATCCTAAATGAGGTAACTAAACAGTATAATCTGGATGGTCTTAAAGATAAAAATTTGCAAGCTCAAAATACTCAAGAATTTATAGATAAGAGACTGGAGGTTATTACCCGGGACCTTTCAGGAGTAGAAAACCAAAAAGAGGATTTTCAGAATAAGAATCGTATTGTTGATCTACAGGCACAGGCTGAATTAGCACTTCAAAATACTAGTGATAATACGAAAGCTCTTCTTCAACAACAAACTCAACTTGATTTGCTAAATTCATTGCAAACAGAGGCATCGAAAGGTAGTAACCAACTTATGCCTTCAAATCTTGGACTTAACCTTTCTTTGGAACAAGCAATTTCGCAATATAATACATTACTTATCAGCAGAAATAAAACATTGAAGCAAGCAACAAATGAAAATCCAGCTATAGTGGAAATGAATAAAGAAATTGCTTCATTGAAGGAAATTGTTAGAGATAATATTCGTCAACAGAAATCAACGGTACAAGCATCAATAGCTCAAATAAATAATCAAATTTCATCGAGCACGGGAATGATAAATAAAGTTCCTGGCCAGTCCAAGATTTATAGAGGGATTGAACGACAACAAAATCTTAAAGAACAACTTTTTCTCTTTCTTTTACAAAAGAGAGAGGAGAATGCAATCAATTTATCAGTAAATGTTCCTAAAGCAAAAATTGTAAATCCTGCATTTACTGAAGATATTCCAGTTTCACCTAAGAAAAGTTTAATTATTTTGGGTGCTATACTATTGGGGATACTTTGTCCTTTTGCAATATTTTACTTTTTCTTTATGTGGGACGATAAAATATATAGCCGTTATGATATAACCGAGCGTACATCACTAGGTGTTTTAGCTGATATACCTTCATTAAAGAATGAACAGAGTCATTTGGTACAGAAAAATGATTTTTCAGAATTAGCGGAGGCATTCAGGGTATTAGTTTCCAATTTAAAATTTATACTACCTTCTAAAAATTCAGCTAAAGTTGTTATGGTAACTTCTTCCGTAAAGGGTGAGGGGAAAACTTTGGTTTCTGTTAACTTAGCACTTACATTAGGTAATAAAAATGGGAGATCACTTCTTATTGGTTCGGATATTAGAAATCCTCAGATTCAGAGGTATGATAATGAGCCAATAAAGAGAAAAGGGCTTACCGAATATTTGTATGATGATTCCACTGATGTTGAAGAACTTATTCATACATCAGATACTAATCCTAATTGTGATGTTATCTATGCTGGAAGTATTCCTCCAAACCCTCAGGAATTGTTATCAAATGGTAGGTATCAAAAGCTTATTGAGCAGATGGTTAATAATTATGCTTATGTTGTTATAGATTCAGCTCCATTGATGTTGGTTTCAGATACTCTCAATATTGCAGATACCGCTGATGCGACGTTATATGTTGTGAGATCAGGAGTTTCCAGAAATATATTAATAGATTTTGCTAATGGATTGGTAAAGGAGTCAAAGTTATCAAATGTTTCGTTTGTACTTAATGACGTCTCTAAAAATGCAGGTGGATATGGCTACGGTAATAATTACGGTTATGGTTATGGCTACTCGAGTGAGAAAAAGAAAAAATGGTGGCAAAAAATATTTAAATCATAGAATATGCATAAAGTTTTAATTACAGGAGGAGCTGGTTTTATAGGTTCTAATTTAACCGAATATTTTTTAAATAAAAATTATAAGGTTGTTTGCTTAGATAATTTTGCTACAGGGCATAGACATAATGTGGAACCTTTTTTTCAAAATCCTAATTATGCTCTAATAGAAGGAGATATTCGTGACTTAGAAATTTGTAGAAAAGCAGTTGAAGGTGTTGACTATGTTTTACATCAGGCTGCTTTAGGTTCAGTGCCTCGTTCTATTAAAGATCCTATTACAAGCAATGATGTAAATGTTTCAGGTTTTTTGAATATGTTAATTGCTGCACGTGATGCAAATGTTAAACGCTTTGTATATGCAGCTTCATCTTCTACATATGGTGATTCTGAATCTTTACCAAAAATTGAAGAAGTTATTGGTAAACCATTATCACCTTACGCGATTACAAAATATGTAAATGAGTTGTATGCAGATGTATTTAGTAAAACCTATGGGATGGAATGTATTGGTTTACGATATTTCAATGTTTTTGGACGACGTCAGGATCCAAATGGAGCTTATGCAGCTGTAATTCCATTATTTGTAAAACAATTAATGAATCATGAAGCACCAAAAATTAATGGCGAAGGAAACTATTCAAGAGACTTTACTTATATAGATAATGTAATTCAAATGAATGAATTAGCAATGTTAACAGATAATACTGAAGCTATTAATACAGTATATAACACTGCGGTAGGGGACAGGACTACTTTAAATGATTTGGTTAAATATCTAAAAGAATATCTAAGCGAATTAGATTCGGAAATAAAAAAGATTGAAGTTGTCCATGGTCCAAATAGAATTGGTGATATCGCTCATTCTCTTGCTTCAATTGAAAAAGCAAAAATTCAATTAGGTTATAAGCCAACCCATACTATTGATAAAGGCTTGAAAGAAGCTGTAAAATGGTATTGGGAAAATTTAAAATAATTATAGCCAAAATATTAGTAAAACAAAAATATTAATGAGTACAACATATAAAATTGCAATTATTGGGTTAGGATATGTAGGATTGCCTTTAGCACGTTTATTTGCAACAAAATATTCTGTAGTAGGTTTTGATATCAATCAAAAACGTATTGAAGAGCTAAATGAAGGAAAGGATCATACATTAGAGTTAGATGATGATATTTTACAATCTGTATTAATAAAAAAGAACCCTTTTGAAATTTCAGAAAACGGATTATATTGTTCTTCAGATTTGAACGCTATCAAAGAAGCAAATATTTATGTGGTAACAGTGCCGACTCCTGTTGATAAGCACAATCGCCCAGACTTAACTCCATTATATAAATCGTCAGAAACTGTTGGAAAAGTATTGTCAAAAGGAGATATCGTGATTTACGAATCGACGGTATATCCTGGAGTTACTGAAGAGGAGTGTATTCCTGTTTTAGAGAAAGTATCAGGGCTCAAATTTAATGAAGACTTTTATGCAGGATATTCGCCAGAACGTATTAATCCAGGAGATAAAGAGCATACTGTTGAAAAGATATTAAAGGTTACTTCCGGATCTACCCCTGAAGTTGGAAAGATAGTAGATAATCTATATAAATCAGTTATTGTGGCCGGGACTCATTTAGCACCGACTATTAAAGTTGCAGAAGCAGCAAAAGTTATTGAAAATTCACAAAGGGATATTAATATTGCTTTTGTCAATGAGCTAGCAAAAATATTCAACTTGTTAGAAATTGATACTCATGCTGTTTTGGAAGCTGCTGGAACGAAATGGAATTTTCTTCCGTTTAAGCCTGGGTTAGTTGGAGGACATTGTATCGGGGTAGATCCTTACTATTTAGCTCAGAAAGCTCAGGAGAAGGGGTATCATCCAGAAATCATTTTAGCAGGCAGACGTCTTAATGATTCTATGGGGCAATACGTGGCTTCTCAGGTAGTTAAGACAATGATTAAAAAAGATGTTAATGTCAATGGAGCAAAGATTTTAAACTTGGGAATTACATTTAAGGAAAATTGTCCTGATGTGCGAAATACAAAAGCAGTCGATGTAATTAAGGCCTTAGAAGACTATTCTTTAGATGTTACTACATATGATCCTTGGGCTAGTGAAGCCGAAGTAGAGCACGAATATGGAATTAATTCAACAAGCTCTCTTGATCAAATAAAAGAAAGATTTGATGCTATTGTCCTTACTGTTGCTCATAAAGAGTTTCTGGATTTAGACTTAACACAGTTTTTGAAAGAAAATGGTGTTATTTATGATGTCAAAGGGATTTTAAAGAATTGCGATTCAAGATTATAAATTTATGATGAAGAAAATAGTAATCACTGGAGGTGCTGGTTTTATTGGTTCCCATGTTGTAAGACAATTTGTTCTTAATTATCCTGATATCAAAATTATTAATCTTGATAGTCTTACTTATGCAGGTAATCTAGAGAATTTGAAAGATATTGAAGAAGAGCCAAATTATCAATTTGTTAAGGCTGATATTACTGATTCAAAACATATTCTCGAAATCTTTGAGGAATTTCAGCCTGATGGAATAATTCATCTAGCGGCAGAATCTCACGTGGATAGATCTATTACAAATCCATTAGATTTTGTGATGACCAATGTAGTAGGAACGGTTAATTTATTGAATGCAGCAAAGCATATTTGGAAAGACAGTTTCGAAGGCAAACGTTTTCATCATGTTTCAACTGATGAAGTGTTTGGAGCTCTTGGGGAAGAAGGTTTTTTCACGGAGGAAACAAACTATGATCCGCATTCACCTTATTCAGCGTCAAAAGCATCTTCTGATCACTTTGTTAGAGCTTATGCAGATACATATGGACTTCCTATTGTGATGACAAATTGTTCGAACAATTATGGTCCCAATCATTTCCCTGAAAAGTTAATTCCATTATGTATTCATAATATAATAAATAACAGTCCTTTACCTATTTATGGGGATGGTAAATATACAAGGGATTGGTTATTTGTAATTGATCACGCAAAAGCAATTGATTTAGTATTTCATGAAGGGAAAAATGGAGAATCATATAATGTTGGCGGTTTTAATGAATGGAAAAATATTGATTTAGTAAAAGAGCTATGTAGGCAGATGGATGAGAAGCTGGGAAGAAATGCAGGTGACTCAGAACAGTTAATTACTTTTGTAAAAGACCGTCCAGGACATGATTTACGCTATGCTATTGATGCTACAAAAATCAATAAAGAATTAGGTTGGATGCCCTCAGTAACGTTTGAAGAAGGATTGTCAAAAACAATTGATTGGTTTTTAAATAATCAAGAATGGTTAAACAATGTGACTTCTGGAGATTATCAGAATTACTATCAAAAACAATATAATTAATGAGAGCTAAAGAAACAAAACTGAAAGGATGCTTTATATTAGAGCCGACTGTTTTTGAAGATGAAAGAGGATATTTTTTTGAATCATATAATGAGGTTAAATTAGAAGAGATTTTAGGTTATAGGCCTACTTTTGTACAAGATAATCAGTCAAGATCATCCTATGGTGTTGTTCGTGGCTTACATATGCAGGCAGGAGAATTTGCTCAAGCAAAATTAGTAAGAGTGATAGAAGGTTCAGTAATAGATGTTGTGGTTGATGTTAGAGTTGGTTCACCTACCTATGGTGAATCTGTTGCTGTTGAACTTAATACAGAAAATAAAAGACAACTCTTTATTCCAAGAGGTTTTTTACATGGTTTTTCTGTAATTTCAGAAAATGCTACTTTTTTCTACAAATGTGATAACATTTATAATAAAGCTTCTGAAAGCGGAATTAATCCTTTAGATACTGAACTAAATATAGACTGGAAAATTCCGGTGGAACAAATGATCATTTCCGAAAAGGACAAAGACGCTCAGTTATTTAATTATTTTAGAAGTATTAATTAAAAATAATTTTATTAAAATAAATATATTCATTTAATGGCCTGCGAGGCATTATAAATATTATGTAAAAGAATAGGGTATACTTTTATTTATTGATAACCTTGTAGAGGTAAAGTAATAAAATAATAGAAGTAAAGCTTTCTAAAATAATGTAGATGAAAAATAAAAAATTATTAGTAGATTCTCTTTGGTCATTTGGAAGTCATTTATTTTCGCTTGTGATAGTTTTGATCTCTAATATTTTATTGGCGAGATTAATGACACCAAAAGAATTTGGGCAACTAGGAATCATAATGTTTTTTATAACCGTGTTTAATATCTTTACAGATGGTGGTCTAGGAGGAGCTCTAGTGCGTAAATTAGATAAAAGTAAAGATGACTATTCTACAGTTTTTACTTTTAATTTTTTTATCAGTCTCTTCTTATTTTTTGTAATTGTATTCTGCTCCGGTCCTATTGCCAGATTTTATCATACACCTGAGATTAAACAGCCTATAATTGCTTCTGCATTTATATTGATAATATCCTCATTTCAAACCATTCAAAATATTAAAATGATTTCTGAGCTAAAATTTAAATTAAAATCTATACTCACATTATTTTCTACAGTTTTTGGTGTCAGTGTGGGAATAGGACTTGCTTTATTTTTTAAATTAGGAATCTGGGCTTTAATATCTATCCCAATCTCAACAGTTTTACTCCAGACCATATTATATATATATCATGAAGGATTCTATTTTAATTTGCGATTTAATAGGATGATTTTTAAAGATCTGTTTAGTTTTGGTGTAAACACTACTTTGGTTTCTTTCCTGAATTTAACATTCGATAATATATATCAGTTAATAATGGGGAGGGTATTTAATATGTATCAAGTTGGGTTTTATTATCAGGCTAAAAAATTACAAGATGTACCTAATAACATAGTTAATAATTTATCGCAGGGAGTCTTTTTTTCCAGTCTCTCAAAAATACAAAATGAAAAGGAAGAAATGATTAGAACATATAATTTGATTTCTAAATCCTTCCTTTTTTTAATGGGATTTTCAGTATTGATTATTCAGTTTTTTGGAAAAGATATGATTTTGTTAATGTTCGGCTCTAAGTGGTTAGGAGCTGTTTATTATATTAAACTTTTAATTATAGGTTCTTTATTTTATACCCAAGAGTTGATCAATAAGATGATATTTAAAGTATATAATAAAACTCAAAATTTATTACGGTTAGAGCTTGTAAAAAAAATTTTCCAAGTTATAACATTGGTTATTGGTGTTTACTTAAAAAGGATAGACTTGTTATTATATGGCTATATAGCAACGAATGCTTTCAGTTATTTTATTAATTACTATTTTACCTCTAAAATTATTAATATTGGTAGAAAGGAATTAATTTTATTAATTAGAGTAATTATTTTAGTCTCTATTTTAATAATAGGATATAATGTAATTGAAACAAATATAAAATCACAAATTATTTTGAAAGGGATTGCTTGCATATTGGCTATTTTTTATATAGTTTTTTCTGAAATTTTTAATATTTTTAGTGTTAAGATATTTGTGAATTTGATAAAAAATAACCTAAAGAAATAATTAATTTTAAATGCAAATATTTTCATTATTACTAGCAATAACATTATATTTTTTGGCTCCAAATAAATATGACTTCAGTTTATGTTATATTATTTTCTTTGTATTTTTATATATAGCATTTATTACACTTAAAAAAGAAAGTAAAAAAGGAAGCATAGTTAATTTTTCATTATTTTTTACAGTAAGTTTCTTTTTTGTTAATTTCTTTTACCCAATTTTTATCTATCCCTTTGATAAGTACTATTTTCCAGTTTTTAGTCGTTTTTATTTTAATGAAGCCGTTATTACAAAGTCGACTGCTTTAGCCTTAGTAGGATATTGTAGTTTTTCTGTTGGAACGAAATTTTTTTTAGATAAAAATAAGACAAGCATGGGTAATTATGCATCGAATATTAACGTAAAAAGTAATTTAATACTTCAATATTCTTATAATATTATTTTAGTATTATCATGGGGAGTCTGTTTTTTATTATTCTTTCTAGCAAAAGATGGTATTTTGAAACGAAGCTCTGATGCCTTTTTTGAGATTGAGCCGGCCCTTTTAGTAGTTTCTCAATGCTTAATTAATTTGTTAATAATTTTAAATTTTTATTTAAAAAAATCTTTTAAAAATTTTGCAATAGCATTTATATATACACTAGTTTTTATTTATGTTGGAGATAGGGGATCTGCAATCCAAACGAGTTTAGTATTACTATTTTCATATAATATATTTTATAAAAAAATTAGTAAAACTAAAGTTACTTTGATATTTATTGCCGGTTTTGTAGGTTTAACACTAGTATCCTCTTTACGTAGCCAAGACGGAAATAATAAAAAATTAAATGACGTTCAATTTACTCATTATTATGATTTTACAATGGATCTCATTGTAAATAATAGGAATCTATATGCAGGATATGATTATGCCAATAAAAATGGTATTAACTATGGGATGAGCTCTATTCCTTATTTATTTGCTCCTGTACCAATGCTTCCGTCTTTTATTACAACAAATTTATATGGGGTAAAGCCACAAGAACTTTCAACAGGGTCGATTTTGACCAACGATGTAAATGCAACCTGGGGATTAGGAACCAATTTAATTGCCGATATTTATATGCAGTTTGGTTTCTTGGGAGTTATAATACTTATGTTCCTATTAGGGTATGTTGTTTCTAAATTGGAATTAAATAGAAAGAGAAAGCTATTTGTTACTATTTGTTACATTTTTATTTCTAGTTTTTCTATTTATATGGCGAGATCTAGTCTTTTTGATACTGTAAGATATATTACTTGGGCAGCTATTATTTACTATTTATTATTTTATCTGTTCAAACCATTTTTAACAAAGGCAAAATGAAAAAAATTCTGACAATAAATAATTCAATTTTTTACGAGGAAAATAGACAACTGTTTTTAGATAAAGAAACGGGTAATTTTTTTATAAAATTAGGGGAACTGGGTAATTCAGTGAGTACATTCCAAATTAGTCAACAAAAAACAGAAGATGATACCTTTGCGAATTTTGTATTATCTGATAAAAAAATTAAAATATATGAGGTAAAGAGAAAAAGCAACCGTTTTATACCTTTTCTAATATCATTTTTTGTAATCCAGAAAGCAATTATTAAAAATGATTTTGTATACATATATTTTCCAGGACCAATTTGCAAAGTTATTGCTTTATTATGCATTTTTTACCAAAAACCTTATGGACTTTATATAAGAGGAGAACAAGGAATTGAATCAAAACTCTCACAAATAATTTTAAAAAAAGCAAAAACAATTTTTACAATTTCTCCAAGTTTTACTCAAAAAATGTCAAAGTATAACAAAGATACTCAGACAATACGGCCTATGATGGGTTTTGAAGAAACTGATATAGTTACAAATAGGACAGTTGATTTTAAAGAGACTGTGAAAATGCTATATGTAGGAAGATTGGTTTTTGATAAAGGTCTTTTCGAATTATTGGATGCTCTAGAGATTTTAAAAGAGAGAGGTTATAATATACATTTAAATTTGGTAGGAAGTGGAATTGACTTTAATAACTTAGTTTTATGTATCAAGCAGAAAATGTTGGAAGAAAATGTTACTTTTTTTGGAATGGTTTCTGATAAAGACAGACTTATCAATATATATAAAGAAAGTGATATTTTTGTATTACCCACTTACCATGAAGGATTTCCTAGAGTTTTATATGAAGCAATGATGATGCAAATACCTATTGTGACTACTTTTGTAGGGACAATAGGTTATCTCATGAAAGATCAGTTGAATTGTCTTGAACTTATTCCTAAAAATAGCGAAAGTATAGTAAATCAAATTGAAAAATTAATTAATAACCCTGATTTAGCACAAAGTCTTGCAAATAATGGTTTAGAGACGATTATTTACTATCTGAAAGATAAAAAAATTAATCATGCTGAGCAGTTAGATCAATTTATAAAAAAGTTTTATGAAAGTTAGTGTTATCATACCATTTTATCCAAATATCGGATGGTTAGAAGAGGCTATAGAAAGTGTTTTAGATCAGACATTTTCTGATTATGAAATCATCGTGGTAAATGATGGTTCTTCAGAAGACGACAATCGTTTTATTAATAAATATCATAATAATATTAATTATTTCAAAACAGAAAATAAAGGACCTGCACATGCAAGAAATTATGGAATTAGTAAAGCTAGTGGTGAATATTTAGCTTTTTTAGACTCTGATGATTTGTGGCTGAATACTAAATTGGAAAGGCAAGTTGAATTAATGGATCACCACAATTTGAATTGGTCTCATACTAAATATTCAATTTTTGATGAAGTACCTAATAAGGAAGATAGGATCTATTGTGAAGTCAATAATGAGAATTTTAAGGGAATGGTATATCCACAGTGTTTGACAAAAATTCATATTGGCACACCATGTGTTATGATTAGAAGGTCATTTATTTTGGAAAATAATTTTATAAGATTTTCTGAAGATATGAGATATGGAGAAGATGGCTATTTTTGGATTCTAATGGGCTTTAATAATGAATTAGGATATCTTAATGAAAGCTTAACCTCGGTGAGAAGAGCAGGTACAAATGCTGTACAATTAGCTAGAGTTCATTTAAATGTTAGAGGTAATTTAAATAAATTCCTAATAAGTAAATTAAATATTTTCTATCCTAATATTAAAGTTGGTATATTAACAAGAATTACATACGAGTATTGTAATGTTGTTAATAATTTTATTGATCAATTATTTGGGATACAAAATTTCAAGAAAAAATCTGCAGAAATAATTTCAAAAATAGTTTATTTACCTGCTTATGTAATGTTTAAAAGTATAATTAAATAAAGATGCTGAAAACATATGGTTTATTAGGGCTGATACAATTGATGTATTTTAAAATTAGAACTAAATTTATTTTTAGTAATGCTAGAATAATAAGATTTCCGTTTCGGCTGAGGGGAAAACAATATATTAAAATAGATAAAGGTTTTACAACTGGTTTTAATTGTAGATTAGATGCTTTTAACGTCAAAAATAAGCCGGAACCACTTATTAGTATTGGTAAGCATGTTCAAATCAATGATGATGTCCATATAGGCGCTATTGAAAAAATAGAAATCCATGATCATGTTCTAATAGCAAGTAAAGTTTTTATCACGGATCATAATCATGGTAAATATTCAGGGAATGATGGTGATTCACCTAAAACAGTACCAGATAAGAGGCCTCTTTATTCCAGTCCGGTAATTATAGAAAAGAACGTGTGGATCGGAGAGTTCGTTTCAATTTTACCTGGTGTAACAATTGGTGAAGGATCTATTGTGGGTACAATGTCAGTAGTTAATAAGAATGTTCCTCCATTTTGTATTGTAGTTGGATCTCCCGCAAGAGTTGTGAAAAAATTTGATTTTGATAAAAATGAATGGATATCCTTTAAAAATGATTAATTTATCAATTGTATTATATAATACTTCGGCCGAAGATATTCAAAACATATTTAAATCACTAGATTTTGTGAAATCTTCATATAAATTGTATGTGATAGATAATTCTCCAAGTAATACTTTAATATCTTTTTTCGAAGGTAAAAAAAATATTGAATATATACATAATCCGACAAATCCAGGATTCGGTGCTTCTCACAACATTGCTTTAAAAAAAACATTAGAAGATAACATACCTTACCATTTTGTTATTAATCCTGATGTATATTTTACATCTGATGTTATTACACCTATGGTAGAGCATATGGCTGAGAATGCTAAAATAGGAATGATGATGCCACAGATTTTGAATCTAGATGGAACAGCACAGCATCTTCCTAAATTATTACCTTCACCTTTAAGTTTGTTTTTAAGAAAAATTAAGCAGCCGAAAATTATTTATGATAGTTTTATTGAGAGGTATGAGTTGAGAAATGTACCGGATCATCAGATATATACAGCCCCGATTCTTTCAGGGTGCTTTACATTATTTAATGCAAAAGCTTTACGGGATGTAGGTTTATATGATGATCGTTTCTTTATGTATTTTGAGGATTGGGATATTTCGCGCAGAGTATATCAAAAATTTAAAACGGTATATTTTCCAAAGGTTTCAGTATATCATGGATATGAATCAGGTGCTAATAAAAATAAAAGATTGTTTAAAATATTTGTAAAATCAGCACAATCTTATTTTAATAAATGGGGCTGGTTTTTTGATAGAGAAAGAGATAAAATAAATCAAATCACATTAAATCAATTCAAATGAAAAATCAATTCAAATGAAAAATCAAACACTTTTACTTATCGTGATGCTTATCAGTTTTTCTGTTAATGCACAAACCTTTGCAGTAAAAAAAATAAATACAGAAACGATTACTAAGTATCTTAATAAGCCTGTATTTAACGATGAATATAATAAGTATGTAAAACAAGCTTATTCAGTTACAGTACCTAGTAACATGCAAAAAAATACATCGTCAGATTATACATCTTATATACAGGATGCATTAAACAAGAATGATGTTGTTCTTCTTCCAAACACTGTAATGGAAATTAATGATAAAGGCTTGAACTTAAACAGCAATCAGGTTTTATTGTTTCAACCGAATTCTAAACTGGTCTTGATACCATCTGCCAAAAAAGGTTATAACATGTTGAATATCGAGAATGTTAATAATATTAAAATTTTTTATGCCAATTTAGAAGGAGATAGAGTTAATCATTTGGGAAGTGATGGAGAATGGGGTTTTGGAATTGGGATTAAAGGGTCTGATAGTATAAAAATCTATTCGCCATATATAAAAAATACGTGGGGAGACGGAATCTATTTAGGACAGTCAGGGAATAAACCGTCTACTAATATTTATATTGCGAATGCTGTTATAGATAATGTAAGAAGAAACGGAATTTCTATTATTTCAGCTAAAAATATAGATATTCTTAATAGTTATATAGCTAATACCAATGGGAATATTCCAGAAAGTGGTATCGATATAGAGCCTAATAATATTGCTGATGATCTTGATACAGTTAATATTAAAAATTTAACCACTTTTAATAATAAATGGGCTGGAATTCTTTTAGTGTTTGAACAATATAAATCTAGTCAGAAGAAGACCGTATCAATAAATATTGATGGACATACAGATTCTTATTCGAAATACGGAATTGCTTTCCACGGCTTTAAAAATGATACCACTGCAAGTAATTTAGACGGACTGATTAATCTTAAAAATACAAGATATGATAATAATAAAGATAAATTCTTTTTTTACAAATCAAATCTCTCAAATCTTAATTTAAATACTACTGATTCAACGCTAAAAACAAAATTTAATAATTTTAAACTTAAATGAAAGTAATAATTACTGGAGCAACAGGTTTTGTTGGTCAAAATTTAAGTCAATATCTTATTTCTAAATCGATTGATGTAGAACAAATATCTTTACGCCAACAAAACTGGAAAGAAAATATTAACCTACAGGCCAATGCCATTATTCATTTAGCAGGTAAAGCGCACGATACCGCTAATACATCTGCGGAAGAAGAATACTTCCGTATTAATAGGGATTTAACAAAGCTATTATTCAATGAATTCTTACGGTCAGAAATAAGTGATTTTTTATATTTCAGCTCAGTAAAAGCAGTAGCAGATACAGTTGAAGGGGTACTAACTGAAGATGTAATTGGAGAGCCTTTAACTGCTTATGGAAAATCTAAACTCGAGGCCGAAAATTTTTTATTAAGTCAAAAATTACCTGAAGGAAAAAGGGTTTTTATTATCCGCCCATGTATAATTCATGGTCCATGTAATAAAGGAAATTTGAATCTATTATTTAAGATTGTGGAAAAGGGAATACCTTGGCCATTAGGAGCTTTTGAGAATAAAAGATCATTTTTAAGTATTGATAATTTAAATTTTATAATTTATCAAATACTTATGAATGAAGATATAGAATCCGGCATTTATAATTTTGCTGATGATCAAGCTATATCTACTAATAATTTAATTCAGATAATTACTAAGACATTAGATAAAAAATCCAGGCTTTGGAAGATTCCACAAAAGTATTTGGAAATAACTGCCAGAATGGGAGATAAATTTCATTTACCTTTGAATTCTGAAAGACTAAAAAAATTAACGGAATCTTATGTTGTTTCTAATCAAAAAATTAAATCGGCAATAAAAGTTGATAGTTTACCAATAACAACAGAACAAGGCCTAATAAAAACCATTAAGAGTTTTATAAAATAATATATCAATTGATCATCTAATATTTATTCTCATGATACGCGTACTCGATTTTACATTTTCATTCCTTGGAATCCTTTTTTTATGGCCTGTCGGCTTAATTTTATATATTATAGGTTTATTTGATACAGGATCACCTATTTTTGTTCAAGAAAGAGTTGGGAAAAATAAAAAAAAGTTTAACCTTCTAAAGTTCAGAACAATGCATGTCGATACGAAATCGGTGGCAACTCACTTATCGAGTAACTCTTCGGTAACGAAATTTGGGAGCTTTTTACGAAAGTCAAAATTGGACGAGTTACCCCAACTTATTAATGTTTTGAAAGGTGATATGAGCTTAGTAGGACCGAGGCCTAATCTTTTTAACCAAACAGAATTAATAGAGGAGAGAGAGAAAAGAGGAGTTTACAAATTTATTCCTGGTATCACAGGATTAGCGCAAATCAATGAAATAGATATGTCTACTCCTGTTGAACTTGCTGAAAAAGATGCTGAAATGCTTAAAACTTTAAACGTTTCTAATTATATAAAATATATTCTGGCTACCGTTGGAGGAAAAGGGCAAGGAGACAGAATAGGGAAGTAATATTATTTCATACTATATATAATTTTATCAAATTTTAAATCTGAAGATATAAATTCAGCAGGAAGAATTATATTTGTTATTTGAACAAGCACAATGCAAAATAAAATTTGGCTCTCTTCCCCACATCTTTCCGGAAATGAATTATCTTTTATCGAAGATGCTTTCAATAAGAATTGGGTAACTTCAATAGGAGATAATATTGATGAATTTGAAACCAGTCTGAAGCAATTTCTTAAAGATGATACGGAAGTCTGTGTTCTCAATTCTGCTACATCTGCAATACATTTAGCATTAATACTATTAGGAGTAACAAGTGAGGATGAAGTATTAACATCTACCTTTTCTTTTATTGCTTCGGCGAATCCGATTACATATTGCGGGGCTACTCCTGTTTTTATAGATAGTGAGACAGAAACATGGAATATGTGTCCAGTTACTTTACAAAGAGCTATTGAAGATCGGATTTTGAATGGTAAAAAACCCAAAGCAATTGTTGTTGTCCATCTTTATGGTATGCCTGCTAAAATGGATGAAATTCTAACTATTGCTCAAAAATATGAAATTCCACTTATTGAAGATGCTGCAGAAGCGTTAGGCTCAAAATACAAAGGAAAAGTTTGCGGAACGTTTGGAAACTTTGGAGTTTTGTCTTTTAATGGAAATAAAATTATTACAACTTCAGGAGGAGGAGCATTGGTATGTCATTCTCAGGAAGATAAAAATAAAGTGATATTTCTTTCGACACAGGCAAGAGATTCTGCTCCTCATTATCAGCATTCACAAATCGGGTATAATTATAGAATGAGTAATATTATTGCCGGAATAGGAAGAGGACAGATGATGGTTCTAAATGATAGAGTACTAGCCCGTAGAAAAATGCATGACTTTTATACAGACCTATTGAAAGATGTCGATGGTGTTAGTGTTTTCTCTGAACCAAGTATAGATTTTTACTCTAACCATTGGTTATCAGCAATCGTAATAGATAAAGAGAAAATTGGTAAAAACCGAGAAGAGTTGCGCATTGCTTTTCTTGAACAGGATATAGAATCACGTCCTCTATGGAAGCCTCTTCATATGCAACCTGTTTTTGTTGATGCTCCTTATTATGGAGGAAAAGTGGCTGAAACTCTTTTTGAAAATGGATTATGTCTCCCATCGGGATCTAACCTCACAGATGATGACAGAATTAGAATTAAAAATGTACTAAAAAACTTTTTTGAGATCTGATGCTTGTAAAAGGGCTTGGACCCTCTTCATATCGTAACAAAAAATGATGTAGAAGTAATCTATCTAAGACAGATTTTATATATTTGTTGGGAATACAGATCCTGTGAAAAAATACCCTCTTTGGAAGATGCTGATGGACTACAGTATAGCAATTTTTGCTATTATACTACTGTCTCCTATATTTGTTTTTTTGATATGTCTGACCTCTTGGGATACAGGGTTTCCCGGACTTTTTATTCAAAAACGCATTGGTTGGGATGCAAAACCTTTTTCAATTTATAAATTCAGAACACTTCATCCTCAAACACTTCATAAATCATCTATTGGAAAATGGATGAGAAAAAATAAATTAGATGAGCTCCCCCAATTATTCAATATCTTAAAAGGGGATATGTCACTGGTAGGCCCAAGACCTGATATTCCGGGATACTATGATAAATTAACAGGTGAAGACCGTCTCGTTCTTCAGCTTAAGCCTGGGCTCACAAGTGAGGCCGGAATTAAATATCGTAGCGAAGAAAATCTGCTTAATCAACAGGAAAATCCTTTACAATATAATGATACAGTACTCTTTCCAGATAAAGTAAAAATGAATTTGGATTACTATCATAATCTCTCTTTAAAAGAAGACTGTTATATTTTATTGAAAACCTTTTCACTTTTAAAAAGATAATATACCCCAAATAAAAAAGTTATAGCATAATGAAACCCCTATATAAAAAAATTGTCCTATCGGGAAGCCTATTCTTTGCAGCTTTACTTAATGCACAGACAGAAATAAAAGTAAATACTCTTTTTGCACCAGTTGGAATTTATAATATCGCTGTAGAAAAACCAATTAACAACAAAATTTCTATGCAAGTTGAGGCATTTGTTTCTCCATGGAAATCTTTTAATGGTAGGAATTTACAGATTTATATGGGAACTGTGGAGGGGAGGTATTATTTTAAGGAAAAAATGAAAAACTGGTATGTTGGAACCTATGTCTCAATGGCCGCATTTAATCTTCAAAAGTGGAATTATTGGAAGGATAAACCAGTGTTTGATGAATTAGGACAACCAGAGATATTACCAGATGGAAGTGTCCGTGTTACAGGAAGGTATCAGAAAGGGCTTGCCTTTATTTTTGGTATCAGTGGAGGATATCATTTTACCATTAATAATAACTGGGGATTAGATGTGTATGCTGGAATAGGTACTACGCAATCATTCTACAAAGGATATTTTAAGGATAATGGAGAAAGATATGATGGTGCAAAAAACTTTAATAAAAGTGGAGAGCTGATCCCAACAAGGGGAGGATTAATGCTAACATATAGAATAAATTAGTTTGGATTGCAAAAATTTACGCAATAAAAAATAAGAGATATCAACCTTCCTTCAAACAATATTTTTTTAATTAAGAACACTAATGATAACTTAGGTTTAAATAGGATTATCAAAAATATAATACATCTTCCAATTTAACTGGAAATACTGTTAAGAATATATAAAATATAGATATATTTGCAGACGTTTAAAACGAATAAACTAATAAATTTTTCAATTGATAACATAATCCTAAGAAATGGATAAGAATAATAACAAAGAATTTGATCCTAAAGAAATAATAAGTCCTTTTATACGTAGGTGGTTGTGGTTTTTAGTCAGCTTTATTATAACAATTTTTCTAGCAATATTGTATATCAAGTCTTCACAAACGGTATATAAAGTACAAACATCTGTACTTATTAAAGATGCTAAAAAAATGTCTTCGGCATCAGGTGACTTTGGGGTACTTCAGAGCTTAGGCGGGTTTTCAGGAATGGCAACCAATAGTATTGAAAATGAAATTGAAATATTTAAATCCAAAAATATTATTTATGATGTTTTAAAAGAATACAACTTTCAAACTTCTTTATTTCAAAAAGGAACTTTTCATGATGTAGAATTATATGGAAATACTTCTCCTTATATTTTTAGGATTATAAATGAAAAACAACAAGCTGAATCACCCAAAAAGCCTATTGATGTAAAGGTAGATGGAAACAAAATTGTTCTTTCATCTAAAGAATGGGGTAAAAACATAGAAGGTAGCTTTGACAGAACGATTAGCCTTCCTTTTGCCAATATTATTATTTCAAAAAACCCCTCTTTCAAATTATCACAACTTAAAAACAAATCCTTATCGGATCTCTATTTTAAATATTCAACATTTGAAGAAACTGTAGATTCCTTTCAGGAAGATTTGCATGTAGATTTAGTAGATAAAGAATCTACCGTTTTAGCTTTATCTGTTAACTATCCGGTTGCTCAAAAAGGTAAAGACTTTCTAAATACTGTTGTCAAGCAATACAATTTTTATAATATAAATGACAAGAATATAGAGTCTCAAAAAACAAAGGATTTTATAGACGATCGAATCGTTTTAATTTCTAAACAATTGGGAGACGTTGAAAGTCAGAAAGAAAAATTCAAATCAGATAAAAATATTATCGATTTGGCCACAGAAGCCCAGATTGATTTGGGTATGAAGGAGAAAAGTAAAGCCAAGATGTTGGATTTAGAGACTCAATTAGAGTTGAATAACACACTTCAAAGTTACCTGACTACAAAAACTATTGAAGACATTCTTCCAATTAATGTAGGATTGGAAAGTAATGCGGCAAAAGAAGGTATTCAAGAATATAATGTTTTGGTTTTAACAAGAAATAAACTAATGGAAAATGCTACGGTAAATAATCCATTAGTAAAAGATCTTGAAAATCAGCTTAAAGACCTGAAGTTTTCAATCAAAGAAAGTATCAATAAAAATATTTCTGCTCTTAATCTTTATAAAAGAAAAGCTACAGGAGAATTTAGTGATTCTCGTCAAAAGATTGATCGAATTCCCAATCAGGAACGCTTATTTAGAAGTATTGAGAGACAACAACAAATTAAAGAAAATTTATATCTTTTATTATTACAAAAAAGAGAAGAAGCTGCAATATCTATGGCAATTACGGCTGATAAAGCTAGAGTCATTGATAAAGCTTTTGTATTTAAAAAACCTGTTTCTCCTAAGAAAGTGGTTACTCTTTTCATTGCTTTAGTATTAGGGTTTATAATTCCATTCTTAATTATTTATATCAAAGAATTACTAAATAATAAAATCCTATCTCGAAAAGATATTTCAAAACATTCAGTAGTGCCGTTATTAGGAGAGATTCCTTCTTTGAAAAATAATGAAAATCATTTAGTTCAGAATAATGATCTTTCATCACTAGCAGAGTCTTTTAGAATATTAATGACCAATCTTAAATACTTGATGCAGCCAAAACAAAGTGCTCATAAGATTATGATCACATCAAGTGTCAAGGGAGAAGGAAAAACACTCATTTCAGTTAATCTTGCATTGGTTTTATCTTCGTCTAATAAAAAAGTTTTAGTGATTGGATCTGATATCAGAAACCCTCAACTACAGAGGTATAATCCGCAAATGAAATCTGCAAAGGGACTTTCAGAATATTTGTATGGTGAAGTAACAGATGTTAATACAATTGTTCATCCGAGTGGTTTCCATAAAAATTGTGATTTTATTTATTCTGGAATCATACCACCTAATCCGGCAGATCTTTTATCTAATGGAAAGTACAAAGAACTTGTATCTCATTTTGAGTCTGAGTATGATTTTATTATAATGGATACTGCACCATTAATGCCGGTTACTGACTCCTTTTTAATTATTGATAATGCTGATTTATTAGTGTATGTCATAAGATCTAATTATTCAGAAATATCCTATCTTGAATTTGTAAATAATAATATTGCATCTAACAAGATTAAAAATGTTGCCTTTGTCTTGAATGATGTAGATAGAGATAATTTTGGATATGGTAACCAATATGGATATGGATATAATGCAACAGAAAGAAAATGGTGGCAAAGAAAATAGATAACAAGGATGCTTGAAATACTTAAATATTCATTTGAGTTTAGCTACTATGAGTATTAAAAAAAATTTTGTTTACAGCTTATTATTGATATTAAGTCAGATTCTTTTTCCGATTTTAATATTGCCCTATATCAATAGAATATTAGGCCCGTCAACAATAGGTGTATTTAATCTCGTTGATAATATAGCACAATATATAATTACAATTGCTGCTTTAGGAATTCCAATTTACGGGGTTAGAGAGATATCAATTGCAAGAAACTCTTCAAAAGATGCTCTTAACAAGACTTTTTCAGAACTTATAAGCATCAATTTTTTATTAACGATTTTTTGTACCGTTCTATATCTTGGTTTTATAATTTATAATACTCAGATTGCGGAGTTTAGAATCTATTATTTTCTAGGAACAATTCAGGTTATTGCAGGTATTTTTTCTTTAGAATGGTATTTTCAAGGGATAGAAAACTTTAAATTTATTGCTCTCCGTACATTTGTCATAAAACTACTAAGTATTTTTTTAATATATTTTTTTGTAAAAAGTAGTGATGATGATGTTCTATATTATATTATTACAACAATTGCATTTGCTATTACAGGGCTTTTTAACTTATTGTATGTAAGTAAGAACATTATGTTTAAAGTACCCAGTAAGAAAAATATTCTGAAGCACATAAAGCCGCTTTTTATCTTTTTTACTACAAAATTTATGATTAGTATTTATGTGACTATGACTACTATTTTATTAGGAATATTGAGCACAACTAAAGATGTTGGTCTTTTTTCATTGGCCTTTAGGGTTTTTAATATTTTCGTAATTGTAGTTTCATCTTTGACAACAGTTCTCATATCCCAAGTCTCAACAGCAGTATTAAATAAAAATACTGATTACTTTGCATCACTAATTGTTAAGACTGTTACTTTTAATATATTTTTTGGTTTGCCAACGAGTGTATTTATTTTTACTTACGCTGAAGAGTTTATTTTTTTATTAGGAGGAAATGAGTTTTTGCCAGCGGTATATTCATTGCGTTTTTTTGCAATTTTAGTGTTTTTAATTCCTTTTAGTAATTTATTTGCGCTGAATATCCTCACTCCTTTAAAAAAAGAAAAATTCTTTTTAGGTTCTACTCTTGCAGGAACGGTTTTGAGTGTTATACTTAATCTTATTTTAATGCCACGCTGGGGGTATATGGGAGCTACATATGCTTTTTTATGTACTGAAATTCTGGTTTGCAGTCTTTTATTTTATTTTGCAAACAAATGTTATAAGTTCGAGAAGAAGATTGTTTTTTTGATAAAAACCTTTGCAATTTGTATTGTTTTTATTCCAATATATTATTTCTTGCCAAATGAAAATAAGCTTATAAAATTAGTCATTGGAATAATATCATCTGGTCTTTTTTATTTGTGCTTTCAACTCATTCTGGTACGAGATAGTTTAGTTATTAACTATGCAAACCAACTCTATAAACGATTTAAATAATATGGTTGATTCAGAAAAATACACAAAAATATCCGTTTTAATGGCATGCTATAATGTTGAAAGATATATTGGTATAGCATTAGACTCAGTTCTTGTGCAGACATACCCTCACTTTGAAGTTTTGTGTGTAGATGACTGCTCTTCTGATGATACCCTTAATATTCTGGAAGATTATTGTAAAAAAGATGAAAGAATCAAAGTTTTTAGAAATTCAGAAAATTTAGGAATTACAAAGACAAAGAATGTTTTGCTTTCCCTAGCAATGAACGAAACTGTAGTCTTTTTAGATGGTGATGATATTAGTGACATTCATAGATTTGAAAAGCTTTTACATTGTAAAAATCTCTATAATGCAGATATTGTTTCCAGTGCTTATACATTAATTGGTAGTTCTGGACAAAAATTAAAGACAAGAGGTTTACAATTACTCACCACAAAAATGGGAATAAGATATACGTCTTTCTTTAATTCTCCTATACCACATGCACCATCTATGATTAATAGATCTCTGATTGAGGATAGAGGAGGTTACAAAGAAGACTATATAGCAGCTGAAGATTATGATCTTTTTGTAGATATATTGCTTCAAAAAGAAGTAATAGTAAAAATTCTTCCTTGTCCATTATATCTTTATAGAATTAATGAAGATGGAATATCCCGATCATATAATAAAAGTCAGATCGAAAGTCATATTAAAATTGCGAAAAAATTTATTTTGAAGGAACTAAGTACTGATCCTGAAAATTTTCATTACTGGAATTTATCAAAATATGAAGACACTGTAAAGATTTATCCCTATTCATTTTTGAATACAGCACTAAATCAGATTAACTATATTAGGAAAACATATTTGAATAAATATTCTGTTTCTAGTGCAGAGCGCCAAGAAATTAATGATTATACGTCACAATATTATATATTCACTTATTTATGTATGTTGAGAAATGGTATAAAATATAATCAAGTAATAAAAGTTTCTGCACTTATTACAGTTAGTTTCGTAAGGAATTTTTTTTTAATCTTCAACCTCTCTACTTTTAAATGGATAAGAAAACAGATATAAAACTTTCTATAATAATTCCTACTTTAGGAAGGAGGGCAGAGGTTGAAAAGCTTTTACAATCTATTGCTGATGCTAATATAGCTTGTGCTTTTGAAATTATTATTGTTGATCAGAATACAGAAGCATTGATTGATGATATAGTTGCTATGGCAATGTCATGGCTTCCGATTAGACATTATAAGGTCGGTTTTAAAGGGCTGTCAAAAGCGAAAAATTTTGGTTTTAGAAAGGCTGCAGGAGTATATATTAGTTTTCCGGATGATGATTGTCTTATTTACAAAAATACCTATGCTAAAGCGATTGAATTAATTCGCGCTCAAGATTTGGATATTATTTTTGGAAAATGTCTTGACGAGAAAGGTAACGATAGTGTTTTACAATTTAAAAAAAAAGCATACTATCTCAATAAAAATAATATGGCAGGTGGCTTCGTTGAAGCAACAACGATCTGTAAAGCAGATATCTTGCGAACTTATGAATTTGATGAAAATATGGGAGTAGGAACTTTTTTTGGAGCTGAAGAAGGGTTTGATTGGTTATATAGAATACTTTCTGACAAAAAAGCTCCAAAAAAAGTGTTATTTTCTCCGGATGTTGAGTTTTATCATCCGCAGGTAATACTATCTAAAGGTGATTTGGCATCGCTTAATCGTG
This sequence comes from Chryseobacterium piperi, assembly GCF_002285635.2. Classification (NCBI taxonomy): domain Bacteria; kingdom Pseudomonadati; phylum Bacteroidota; class Flavobacteriia; order Flavobacteriales; family Weeksellaceae; genus Chryseobacterium; species Chryseobacterium piperi. The sequence continues at coordinate 4,321,124 of NZ_CP023049.2, forward strand.
TATTTAAGTATAGATGCGGTACGGCTTATTTATGTGTAAAGCATCATTTACATATGAAATATTACAAAAGGATCCTTATTAGTATTTTTGGATATATATTATATAAACTGGTAGATAAGAAGAGTTCTGATTTTTATGCAGTAGAGTTTTCTGCATTATTAATGGGGAAAAGATTTGCAAAAAAAGAGTTGAAATAAATGGGAGTTTTAAAGAAATTATTTAGTACGTTTGCGTTACAGCAATGTTTGTTGCTGATTCTTCTTTACATTATTCTATTCTTCTTCAAGAATGATTATATTTTAGTGTTTGCTTATATATATTCACTTTTTTTAGGTTTTGCAGTCATAAAAACCAGAGTAGAATATTTGTTGGCTAATAATACAGGATTAATTTTCTTACTTTTTCTTTTCCTGTATGGTGCTTTACACAGTATTGCAAGTTTAATTCTCCTTGATGAAATTCCACAGAATATTTACCTGTCAACTATTATTTATGGCGCTACTCTTCCCTCATATCTCTTAGGATATAGTTTTGTGAAGCAGAAGCTTTATAATGAAGCCTACAAAGAAGAAATAAAAGAAAGTGAACCAAGTGTTTTTTATTCCATTTTTTTGGTGATTTTGCTGATTCTTTTAACAGGCTACATGTCTTACTTTTTTATTAGTATTGGGGCTTTCTTTAACTTATCAGTACTGACAAAAGATAGGTCAGAAGTTTTTGAGACACGGGAGCAATCACAAATTGTTGTAGGTCTTTTAATTTCCGGAATATATCTTTATTTTATTTATTATTATAAAAAGATTTCTAAATTAATACTTTTTATAATATCAGCTATTTTGCTTTACTATGTTCTTATGCAGCTGGCAGCAGGGAATAGAAGAGATTTTATGCCAATGGTCACAGGAGTTTTTTGGATTTTTGTGAATATAAAAAAGCTTAAGTTTAATCTTTTTTGGTTTGTGGTACTTCTTTTCTCCATCTTCATTTTTCAGTACTTAGGTACTATTCGTGGAAGCCTTTCTAGTAATACAAATATGAATAGTAGTGAATCTTCGGTAGCCGCACTTACTAATAATGAATTTACCTATCCTTTTTACACCTTAAGTTTTGAGGTTGATGATATGTTGAAGAACAAAATAGAATATAAATATGGTGAGTCTTTATCATATCCGGTTCTGTTTTTCATACCAAGAGCAATTTATCCGGAAAAGCCAAATTCATTAGCCAATCAATTTATACAAAAGCATTTCGGGAAGAGATATAAGATGGGGTTTGCCTATACGCCTGTTTCTGAAGCTTTTGTAAACTTTGGAGTTTTAGGTCCTTTCTTTTGTTACTTTTTAGTTGGATTAGTGATTAGTTTCATTCAAAATAGAAATCATCAGGTTTTAAATTTTGTATTTTTTACGATGATTCTTGATTTTTGTAGAGGAGAGTTAGGTACATTCTTTTATCAGTTTTTCTTTACGGCATTATTTATATATATACTACCTTCTATAAAAAAAGCCATTTTATTACTTAATAGATAGATATGAAAATCATACTAGATAATATTGTTTTTTACTTGCAGAAGTCGGGGGGCGTATCAGTATACTGGTCAGAGTTGGCAAAGAGATTTAATGAGACTTATGAAGATGCCATATTCTTTGAACAAACTACTAAGAACGAAAATTTATCAAGAAAGAAGTTAAAACTTAAAAATCTTGAATATGAAAATTTTCCTAATCTTAAAATTCAAATAAAACGATATCTTCCATTCTTTAATAGGATTAAAGAAAAAAGTATTTTTCATTCAAGTTACTATAGGTTTTCTTTATCTAATAAAGCGTGTAATATTACAACTGTTCATGATCTTATTACTGATAAGTATGGCAGAGGATTGGCGAAATGGGTACATTATTATCAAAAAAAAATAGCATTACAAAGATCCTCAGGAATTGTATGCATATCAGAAAATACAAAGAAAGATCTGTTAGAATATCATCCGGGGTTGAGAAATAAGAACATTACTGTTATTTACAATGGAGTCAGTGATGACTTTTATTATATAGAAAAAAAGCATAATTTAGAAGGTATAGATGAGAGATTTAAAAACCTTCAAAAAGATAGCTATGTTTTGTATGTAGGGCATCGAACCTCATATAAAAACTTTGATATGGCAGTGATGGCGATGTCATTCATAAAAGACGATTTTACTTTTGTGATTGTAGGTGAGCCTTTGTCAAATAAGGAAGTCTCTTTTTTGAATAACCATTTAAAAGGAAGATATATGATATTTAGCAGCCTTGATAATACTAAATTGAATTATCTTTATAATAATGCTTTTACATTATTATACCCTTCTTCATACGAAGGGTTTGGTATACCCGTTGTTGAGGCATTTAAAACAATGTGTAATGTTGTCGCTGCCAATACATCATCCATCCCTGAAGTCGCAGGTGATGGTGCCGTATTAATAGATGACATTAATGCTGAAAAAATTGCAGAGTCTATTTTAAAATTAAAAAATGATTTGTTCTTAAGAGATGAACTAAAAAGGAAGGGTGCTTTACACGCTAAGAAATTTTCTTGGGATAAAACGTTTGAAGAGTATTTGGAGTTTTACAAGAAAGTTTTTAGAGTAAGAAACTAGTCATAATGTGATACTTAACTTCAGAAGCTGTTATAATACAAATTATAAATATTAAGAAAACTGATTATGTAATCTTGAAGTACGTTAAAAATAAAAACTAAATAAATTGTGAAAAAAATTACATTCATATTGATGTTTTACTGCTTAAATCTTTTATCACAAGAGTTGATACAAGAGAACATTAATGGAGAAGCAGTGAACTTTAAAAAAGTTAATGTAGTAGATAATAAAATTAAGTATGAAGTTGATAACATTTTATATATAAAGAAAAACGATCAATTATACCAACGGGTAATTGATAAAAACGTTAATGTAAGATGGTTTGGAGCAAAAGGAGATGGCAAAAATGATGATACTAAAGCAATCCAAAAAGCAATTAGTACAGGATTTCCTGTAGAGTTTGGAAAGGGTGTTTTTCTGGTTTCTTCTCTTACACTTCCTTATTATTTCAAAGGTCTATCCTTAGAAGGAGTTGGCTATAATCATTGGGATGATACAGCAGGGACTGTTTTGAAAGCCATAGGTAATCAGTCTATTCTAAATCCTGTAAATGGGTGTGATTGGATAAGAATTTCTAATTTACGTCTGGATGGAGCTAATATTTCAGATATAGGATTTAATGGACAATTTGGAGCTGGAATCATTTTTCAAAATGTAGGGGTTTATAATTTTAAAAAATATGGAGTTCTTTCTCGCCAAGGGCTTTTAAGGATCTCAGAATGTTTTTTTTCGAATAATAAAATTGGAGTTGAACTCTATTCGGATAGTACTATTTCTAATACCGAAATTACCGGGGGAGAAATTTGCTTAAGAATTGTTTCTGGAGGGAATAGGCTGAATAATATTTGGCTAAACACATCTACAGAAAGCTTATTGCATATGGAGCCACTGGATGCTCAGACAGGGCATCAGAATACTTCTATGAATAATCTCTATCTTGGTGAGGTCATGAATAAAACTCCCAATGAAAAAAAGTTTCAGGTTGTTATCAAAGGGAATGACAAAAAGAGGATACAGCAAGTACAAATTACAAACTCATTCTTTGTCCATGCTACCAATACAGTAGGAAATAATACATTTTTTTCATTAGACAAAGCTGATGAAATAATAATTAGTAATTGTAATTTTTTAGGGCAGAATACATATGCTAAAGGTAATGTGTATACAGATCATTTTATTGTGGCATCAGACAGTCATAATATTAAAATAGCAAATAATATTATTAAAGGAGTTAACAATTCAGCTATTGAAATTGTTAAGTATTGTAATGATTGGAGCGTTTTAGGGAATGACTTTATTAACTGTGGAGGCATGAAACAAAATGCAGTTATATTAGTTAACAGCCAAAATGAGTCAAGAATGTTTTTACAGGCCAATAGATTTATAGATTATAGGGATAATAAGAATATTTTTGCACTAAAGTGCCTGACCGAAAAAGGATGTAATTTTAAAGATAATTATATTATTTATCCCAATTCAACTGTTGATGAATCTGGAAATAAAGTAAATACTCAATTGGAAAAAAATTTCCGTTAGTACTATCTTGTATTATTCAATGATTGAACTTGTAATACATAAAAAAGAATTAAAAACGTAATTTTAGATATATTTTTCAAAAAGACTATGAAAAAAATTGTGATACTAGGTGGTGGTGGTTTTATCGGTGGACATCTTGGAAGGAGATTAAAGCATGAAGGTCATCATGTGAGAATTTGTGATATAAAGAAACATGAATATTTTGATCATAATGAAATTTGTCATGAGTTTATAGTTGGTGATCTGACCGATCCTAGTGTTGTAAAGCTGGTAGTTGAAGAGGGCGTAGATGAAGTTTACCAGCTAGCTGCAGATATGGGAGGAGCTCTTTACATTTTTACAGGAGAACACGATGCTGATGTCATGCATAACTCTGCAACAATTAATTTAAATGTGGCAAGAGAGTGTGTTTTAAAAAAAGTAAAAAAAGTTTTTTATTCTTCTTCTGCATGCATGTATCCCGAACATAACCAATTGGATTCTGATAATCCTAATTGTGAAGAAAGTTCTGCATACCCGGCAAATCCGGATTCAGAATATGGATGGGAGAAATTATTTTCAGAAAGATTATATCTGGCATACAACAGAAACTATGATTTAAATGTAAGAGTTGCCAGGTTCCATAATATATTTGGGCCTCAGGGAACTTGGATGGGAGGAAAGGAGAAATCACCTGCGGCAATGTGTAGAAAGGTGGCTGAGCAGAATGAAGGAGGACAAATTGAAGTATGGGGAAATGGAAAGCAAACCAGATCTTTCCTTTACATTGACGAATGTATTGAGGCTGTTTTAAAATTTATGGAATCTGATTTTTTTGGACCTGTAAACATTGGGAGTGAGGAAATGGTATCTATTAATGAATTGGCACAGATGGCTATAGATATTTCTCAGAAAAACTTGGAAATAAATAATTTAGAAGGTCAAGACTTTTTTGATAAATATGGATTCAAATGTCCTTTAGGTGTTAAAGGAAGAAATTCCCATAATAAGCTTTATAAAGATAAAATGGGTTGGGAGGTATCGCAGCCATTAAGGGTTGGGATGGAGAAAACATATCAATGGATTTTAAAGCAAGTTGAAAATAAGGCTGTTGAACATTCTATTTAGTACAATTCTGAAGCACAAAATGAAATGAAAATTAGCATTATTACAGTTTGCTGGAACAGTGAAAAATATCTAAAAACTGCTATAGAGTCAATTCTGAATCAATCATATAACAATATTGAATATATTATTATTGATGGAGGGTCTACCGATAATACTTTAAATATTATCAAGTCTTATGAGCCATTATTTGAAGGCAGAATGCGATGGATAAGTGAGAAGGATAATGGTATATATGATGCAATGAATAAAGGCCTAACTATGGCTACCGGAGATATTCTTGGATTGCTTAATTCTGATGATTTTTACATTTCCCAAAATTCTATAGAGAAAATAGTTAATGGCTTTATTACCAATAAAGTAGATTCGGTTTTTGCTGATCTTTATTATGTAAAAGAACAAGATACAGATAAAATTGTCCGAAAATGGAAAACCGGAAACAGAAAATCATTTATAAAAGGTTGGCATCCAGCACATCCTTGTTTTTTTGTAAAAAAAGAAATATATGAAAAATATGGATTGTTTGATTTAAAATATAAAATAGCCGCAGACTTTGAAATTATGTTGAGATTCTTAGAGAAAAATAAAATTTCATCATTTTATCTTGAAGAATTTATTCTAAAAATGAGACTAGGCGGGGAGTCCAATAAAAATTTTTCTAATATAAAAAAAGGAAAGAAAGAAATTTTGGATGCTTTTCAAAAGCATAATATAAAAATACCATTTTATTATAGTTATAAACGATGGATATCAAAAGCGATACAGCATTTATAGATTAAATTTTAGAAATAACTAAATCATATAAAAATTTATATAATATATTTGTATTCCAGCGACTGGAAAAAATAGAGGTAGATTTTTTTGAGAACCTACAATAGCATGAAAAAATATTTACATCTTGCTCATCATAGTGAAAGATATCTTTTTATTAATATAAGTAATATTACGAGAAAAATTTTAGAAGAAGAACAATTTAAAAAATCTCATAAATCAGTTTTTTTTAATTCAGAAAATGATCAGAAAAGTATTTTTGAATATATTAAAAAATTGAATGTAAAAACTATAATCATCGAAACATCAGATCTAAACCGTCTTCCTGAAAAGATTACTAATGAAATTATTGAAGCAAAACTTCAAGGTGTAAAAGTCTTTGAAGTACACGAGTTTTATGAAAGGATTAATGGAAGAATTCCTCTCGTAAAGTTAAATACTGATGAGTATTTGGCAGATGATATATTTTCTATTGGATTAGAAAGAAATGATTTCATCTTAAAAAGGATTATTGATTTATCTGTATCAATAGTATTTATGCCTATTGCCTTATTGGTTATTTTAGTAGGCTCATTGCTTGTATTCATGAACTCTCCGGGAAATGTTTTTTTCTCTCAGGAGCGGGTTGGAAAAAACTCCAAAAAATTTAGAATTTATAAATTGAGAACAATGAGGTCTAAACATAATGGGGATTATACAAAAGACAATGATGACAGGCTTTTAACTGTAGGACGATTTCTAAGGATGACCAAAATTGATGAGTTGCCTCAACTTTTCAATGTTTTAAATGGGAATATGAGTCTTATTGGACCGAGGCCTGAGCAAGAGAAATATGTAGAGGAATCTGTAGCAGAAAATTCTTATTTTGATCTTAGGCATCTTGTAAAACCAGGAATTACTGGATGGGCACAAGTCAATTTGCCTAGGGCTACTCCTAAAGATAATTTGAAAAAGTTAGAGTATGACCTTTACTACATTAAAAACTATTCCCCACTATTAGATATAAAGATTTTAATTAAAACGGTTAAAGTAATATTTACTTTAAATAGTAATTAAATTGTACACCTGGAGGTAAAAATTTGACTTTTAAATACTGATATAATAAACAGCATTAATTCATATCAACATACCTATCATATAAAAACCTTATGAAGATTAAAGAAACACCACTTAAAGATTGCTATATTATAGAACCCACCATTTTTGAGGATGATAGAGGGTATTTCTACGAGAAATTCAATGAAAATAAATTCCAGGAATTAACCGAAATGAATGGTCATTTTGTACAAGATAATATCTCCAAATCATCTTATGGAGTATTAAGAGGATTGCATTTACAAAAAGGAGAACATGCACAAGCTAAATTAGTTTCGTGTCTCGAGGGAAAAGTATGGGACATTGCTGTTGACCTGAGAGAGGACTCACCAACGTTTGGAAAATGGTTTGGAATAGAACTTACAGAAGAAAACAAACTGCAACTCTATGTGCCAAGAGGTTTTGGACATGGTTTTTCAGTAGTAAGTGAAACTGCAGTATTTAGTTATAAATGTGATAATTTTTATAATAAAGAATCGGAAGGTGCTGTGAAATTTAATGATCCGGATCTCAATATTGATTGGAAGATTAAAGAAAGTGATATGATCCTTTCTGAAAAAGATCAGAATGCACCAAGCTTTAAAGAGAAGAACTTTTAAATAAAAAATTGAAAACCACTTTATTAAAGTGGTTTTCAATTTTTAGCATAACCTTTTTATTATTTCGTATCTTTGCAAACTCAAAATCAAAAAGATGCGCACAAAATCTGTAGGTAAAAAGAAAATCAATATTGTAACGCTTGGCTGTTCCAAAAATGTTTATGATTCTGAAGTACTAATGAGTCAGCTTAAAGCAAACGGTAAAGAAGTGGTTCATGAAGACAGAGGAGATATTGTTGTCATCAATACTTGTGGTTTTATTGACAATGCAAAAGAGGAATCTATTAATACTATTCTTGATTATGTAGATGCTAAGAATAGAGGGGAGGTAGAAAAAGTTTTTGTTACAGGTTGCTTATCTGAAAGATACAAGCCAGATTTGGTTAGAGAAATTCCGGATGTTGATCAATACTTTGGAACCAGAGATCTGCCTATCCTATTAAAACATTTAGGTGCGGACTATAAACATGAATTAGTAGGAGAGAGACTAACGACGACTCCTAAACATTATGCCTACCTGAAGATATCTGAAGGCTGTGACAGACCTTGTTCTTTTTGTGCGATCCCGTTAATGAGAGGAGGACATGTTTCTACACCAATAGAAAAGTTAGTTAGCGAAGCACAAAAGCTGGCAAAAGTAGGAACGAAAGAGCTTATTTTGATAGCACAGGATCTTACTTATTATGGTTTGGATATTTATAAAAGGAGAGCACTTGGTGACTTATTAAAAGAGTTAGTGAAAGTAGAGGGAATTGAATGGATTCGTTTACATTATGCTTTTCCTAGTGGATTTCCGGAAGATGTTCTGGATATTATCCGTGAAGAACCAAAGGTTTGTAACTATATAGATATTCCTCTTCAGCATATCAATTCAGACTTATTAAAATCGATGAAGAGAGGAACGACTCATGAAAAAACAGATGCTCTTTTAGCAAAATTCAGAGAAAAAGTTCCTGATATGGCTATTAGAACAACTCTAATTGTTGGTTATCCTGGAGAAACGGAAGAGAGATTTCAAGAGCTGAAAGACTGGGTAAGAGAGCAACGTTTTGATAGACTTGGCTGTTTTACTTATTCACATGAAGAAAATACAACTGCTCACGTTTTGGAAGACGACATTCCTCAAGAAGTAAAAGAAGTGAGGGTAGAAGAAATCATGGAGTTGCAATCTCAGATTTCATGGGAGAAAAATCAACAGAGAATTGGTGAAGTTTATAAATGTGTTTTCGACCGAAAAGAAGGAAATTATTTTATTGGACGAACTGAATATGATTCACCGGATGTAGATAATACTGTTCTTGTTTCTGCAGACAATACTTACATTTCAATAGGTGAATTTGCTATGGTTAAAATTACTTCAGCTGAAGAATTTGACCTGTATGGTGAATTAATTTGATAAAAATGTAAAATTAAGTAAAAATTTCATATAATATGGCGTAGAATTGTAATTTCTACGCCATATTGTTTTATTATTTATGTTATTTTGAATTAAATTCGCAAATGTATGTTATTTTGTTCTATTTTTATTTTTTTTTAGTAATATATTGTATGTCAATTGTTTGTGTTGTTTTTTTTAGTTGAAAACGACCATTGTAAAATCGTGAATTATGCATTCTGACAAATTAATCTTAACTTTGCCATAAGAATACGTTTATCAATTTCCGTTGCTAAATGCTATAATGTATATATTAAAACTATATTCAATTTTCGCTTTCCCTCGAATATTATTGAACAGGTTGGTATATGTACATTAGTATTATTAATATAAAGTTATTAATGGGAAAATAAATTAAACAATTTTTTAAAAACATATGAAAAAAAAATTATTACTAGCGACTGCACTTGTTTCATTTGCGGCGCTTTCACAGGCACAACAAAAAGGTGTTGGTATTAACACGACTACACCCGCTGCTACACTGGATGTAGTAGCAGATACAGCAAATAACAGAATGCCGGACGCTGTTTTAGTTCCAAGAATGACAGTTGACCAATTGGCGGCTAAAGATGGAGCTTATGCAGCTGCGCAAAATGGGGCATTAGTTTTTGTTACTTCAGGTAGAGGTTCCGGAGGAAAAACAGGAAACGTAACAGGAGCCGGTTTTTATTATTATGATGATTCTACTTCAAAATGGGCTGCTGTAGGTGGAGGTACAGCACCTAACCCTGCAATGAATATTACCGCAGAACAGACAAGTAGCTATACGGCTACTGTTACTGATGACATCATTTTATTAAACATTACCAGTGCTGGAAATACACTTACTTTGCCAACATCGGGTATACCAGTAGGTAAAAAATATTATGTAACCAACAGAGGTGGTAATAGTATGGATGTTAGTCCTCTTCCTCGCGAAGAAGGTACTCAGAATATTCCTGGTCAACAAGGTTTAATATTTATGTACTTAGGAGGATCTGGAAACGGTTCATGGTCTATAATTTCTGGTTTCTAATTTTTTAATATACAAATGATGAATAATTTTACAAAAAAGATATTGGCTTCTGCAGTTTTTAGTTTAGCTATTAATTTTTCCCATGCTCAAATAAGAATTGTAAACTCCGTAAATAATAGTTCCGCAAACAACAGCTCTGCCTTCATTGATGCTTCATCCAATTCAACGACGAATGCAACGACAAATGTTGGTAAAGGGTTGCTTTTTCCTAGAACAGACTTAACTACTTTTACCTCTCTTAGCGGAACACCTGTAGGTATTAGGACATCATATCCGACTCGTTTTGATGGTATGGTTGTTTATAATACTGCTACCAGCGGTGTTGCAGGGGTTGGAGAAACTCAAGGAACACTTACTCCAGGATTTTGGTATTATGACAATAAATCTAATACTGTTAATGGGGGTACTTGGAGACCAATTATAGGAGAATCTGGAAACTCTGGTTCTGGAACATTCAATATTCTTACTACTGAGACTCCTACCCATACTAAAGTAGACAGTGAACAAGTTTATGCTGTAAAGGGTACATTTACTGCAAGTGGAACTTCAACAACTGTAAACATTCCTCCTCCTGCCGGAATAACAGGTATGTATGGAATTACAATTTATAAAAAAGGAACTAATATGGTATATGCAAGAGAGCTTTATTCTTATGATATTGCAAATGCAACTGGAAATGCAATTACAGGCTCACCAACCATGTCTGTAGTTTACCCAGCAGGTACGTATGATTATGTATTAGAATATTTGAAATAAGGTTTATCCTTTCAATGTATAAAAAAACCAATGAAGATTCTTCATTGGTTTTTTCTTGCTAAAATTTACTTTTTTATTTGATATGTAATTAATTGATTTTCAGGTCTATTTTTGGTGTGTATTTACTGATTTAATAAAAATAAGTTAATTAAATTAACATTTAGACTTGTTTTTTAACGTTTTTTAACAGCCTGCTCTAGAAGCCCTATTGGTAGAGAGTTACAAGCTCTGTTAACGTAAAGTTTAGTTTTTGTTAACTCTTTTTAACATTTGAGCTATGGACTTAAGCAGATTCACAATACATTTGCCCAGTCAAAACCAATAAAATTCAAAATGATGAAAAGATTCATTCTTGTAATCATAATGATGATTTCAGCCCTTGGTATTTATTCTTTCAAGAATAGTGCCATAGATGCGAAAAAAACAAGTTATGCATCGTACTACCACGATAAATTTAACGGTAGAAAAACAGCGAACGGAGAAATTTTTGATAATTCAAAATTTACCGCAGCAAACAGAACGCTTCCTTTTGGAACTAAAGTGAAAGTTACCAATTTAAGCAATGGAAAAGAGGTTGTAGTAAGAATCAATGATAGAGGGCCTTTCCATTCAGCAAGAGCATTAGATATGTCTAAAGCCGCGTTCGATGAAATCGGAAATATCGATTTAGGTACTATTCCGGTTGAATATGAAATTGTCGACTAAATTTATGATTTTTAAATTTTAAAAGCCAACTGATTCAGTTGGCTTTTTTCTTTTATATCTATACAGAACTATTATATGTTTAATTCTATCAGTGCAGGGCAATGATCAGAATGTACAGCTTCTTTTAAAATGACTGCTCTGGATAACTGATCCTTTAAAGTATAAGAGGCGAAATTATAATCTAATCGCCAGCCTTTATTCTTAGCCCTTGAATTTTGTCTATAGCTCCACCATGTATAATTATCAGGTTCGTTATTAAAAAACCTAAAACTATCTATCAGTTCACATTCTTCAATGAAATTGGTCATCCACTCTCTTTCCATAGGCAGAAAACCTGAAACGTTTTTTAAGCGAACGGGATCATGGATATCGATGGTTTGGTGGCAAATATTAAAATCTCCCGATATAATAAGGTTGGGGATTTCCTTTTTAAGATTTTTAATATAGTTCAGAAAATCATGACAGAACTGCATTTTAAAATCCAGTCTTTCAATATTGGAAGCTGAAGGAACATAAACCGAAATTACGGAGTAGCCATCAAAATCAGCGCGAATAATCCTGCCTTCATTATCATAGCTTTCAATTCCGCAGCCATACTCTACATGAATAGGCTGAATTTTTGATGCTATTCCGACGCCGCTATAACCTTTTCTCACTGCAGAATGCCAATAGCTATGGTAGCCTAACTTTTGAAGACTGTCGATATCTATCTGGTCGTTTCCTGCTTTGCTCTCCTGTATGCAAATAATATCCGGGTCTGCTGTCTTTAACCATCCTAGGAAATCTTTAGTAAAAGCTGCTCTGATTCCATTGACATTGTAAGTAATTAATTTCATAAATAAGAATAAAATTTTTCAAATGTAGCAAAATTAAAAGAGCCGGTTCTGATTTCGGAACCGGCTCTTTTAATTACATAATATTTTATTGTTTAAAAATTACATTACCATCTTTTGAGAGTTCTATTTCTTCACCTTTTCCTCTTAACTCATAGTGGTCATTTTTATACCAGATTCCCGATGCTGGTTTCTGACCTTCCAATTCTATAGTTTCTCCATTGAATACCAGGGTAGCAGTATTCTTGGTGTTATTAAAACTCATGTCCAGAACCTTTCCACTTTTGTCTTTCGCTGTACTTTTAACAATATCATCCTTAGTTGTTGCAACAGATACGGAATCTGAGGATGAAGAAGATAGAGTATCAGAAGATGAAATAGATGAAACTGCCATGGTTTTCTGCTTATTGCATGAAGTTAATAATAATGCTGTAAAGGCAGCCAGGGCCAAAATGTTACTTTTCATAATAATATGCTTATAGTTGTGGTCTGAATTAATGCAAAACGGATGCCTTAAAAAATAAAGGCTGAAAAAAATGAAACCATTTTTTTCAGCCTAAATCCCAAATTAATAAACTATGAAAAAAACTATTTGGGTTCTAAAACGCTAATAGGAATAATACATTCTTCCAATGAGATCCCACCATGTTGATATGTTTCTTTATAATAATTGACAAAGTGATTGTAGTTTTTCGGATAGGCCAGGAAAATATTATTTTTTGCAAAGATATACTTCGAACTTAAGTTTCCTTTTGGCAAAAATAGTTTCTCCGGATTCGTAATAGCCCAAACGTCACTATCATCGTACGTTAAACTCTTACCTGTTTTATAACGGATATTAGTAGATGTTTCTCTGTCTCCAACTACTTTACTCGGTTTCTTCACATAGACAGTTCCATGGTCTGTTGTAATCACTAATTTATAGCCATTTTCAGCAGCTAACTTGATGATCTTAAGTAGTGATGAGTTTTCAAACCAGTTTAAAGTTAAAGATCTGAAAGTTTTATCATCACGAATCAATTGATCTACAATATGATTATCCGTTTTTGCGTGAGAAAGAATATCGATAAAGTTGTAAACAATTACTAATAAGTCATTGTTTTTATGTTGATTAAAATCATCGTAAATCTTTTTTTCAAAATCAGCATTCAAAACTTTCAGATATTTCATTGATTTAGATCCTAAACCAATTCTCTTCATTTGATCTTCAAGGAAGTCACGCTCAAATTCATTCTTATTTCCTTCTTCGTTATCATTAAACCATTTGTCCGGGAAACGTTTTTCTATTTCTGAAGGTAAAAGCCCGGCAAAGAAAGAGTTTCTGGCGTATTGCGTTGCTGTAGGTAGGATACTGTAATAGTAATCTTCAGTTACCTTATTATAATATTTAGTAAATAGAGGTTCAACAACCTTCCACTGATCATATCTCAGGTTATCTATCATTAAAAGAAGAACTTTACTCTTCTCTACTTCAGGCTTTACTTTCTCTTTGAAGAGTGTATGGCTCATAGCTGGTTTTTCATTTCCATTCAACCAATCCTCATAATTATTTTCAATAAATTTGGCGAACTGAATGTTGGCTTCTTCTTTTTGAGACTGCAAAAGATCTGCAAATTCATTATCTGCTACTTTGTCAAATTTAATTTCCCAGTTGAGGATTTTCTTGTAATATTCAGCCCAATCCTGATAAGATCTTAAATAAGAAAGCTCCATAGAAAGATTTCTGAATTCCTGCTGATATTGCAATATTGTTTTTTGCTCAACCAGGTTGTCTTCCTGAAGATTCTTTTTCAGTGATAATAAAATCTGATTAGGATTCACCGGCTTAAGAATATAGTCAGCAATCTGTGAACCTATTGCCTCCTCCATAATATGCTCCTCTTCACTTTTGGTAACCATTACTATTTTTAAGGAATTGTCCTTTTCTTTAATCATAGGAATTGCTTCAAGCCCGGAAATACCAGGCATATTTTCATCAATAAGTGTCAATGCAAATTTTTCGGAATCTATCAATTCTAAAGCCTCATTCACATTATTTACCGGAGTTACATGGTAACCCTTTTTTTCTAAAAATACAATATGAGGTTTAAGTAAATCTATTTCATCATCTATCCATAATATTTTTTCCGACATAATATTTATTTTTTACATGGTTATAGTATCAAAATTGCGACCAAATCTCTTTAAAATCTGTGAAAATGAGCAGATGAAAAGTTAAATTATAGTTAAATGAAAATACGCTAAATTATCCAGACTGAATACTTTTTTTAATGTCCCGTTTTCAGGTACTCCAAAGCTCTTTCCATAACTTCATCTTTTCCTTTTCTAATACCCTTTAAAGTAGGCTTTACAACAATATCAGGAATGATTCCGATTCTTTGAGTTTCTCTTTGGTCAGGATAGTAAGCGCCCAACCCGGTGAAGCTTGTGTCTAAATCAGCAATTTTGAAATAGATGACATCCCCATTGGCTCCCGAAGTATTGCTTCCGATAATTTTAGCTTTTGGATGCTGTTTAAACATCATTGTGGTAGTTTCTGCTTGGCTCTGTGTGTTCTCGTTGACCAATACTACAACATTTCCTTTATAGTAATCATTGTTTTTTGTGCCAATGATATTTCTTACGCTGTAAAACATGCTGAGGTAATTGGTTTCTGGAAAATTGAACCGATAATATATTGTTGGTTCAGGGAGTAGTAATATACTTAAAGGTCTGATGGTTTGTTTAGGGTAGTTTCTTAAATCAAAAATGATGGATTCTGTACTTTTTAGATTCAGATACATTTCATTTACATCTTCTCTTTCAATAACTTCCATATTTACATATCCTATTTTGCTATCTTCATCTAAAAATTTCCATTTTTCCGGAACCTTCTTTTTTTCATAAACAATATTTCCAGGAAAATAGGTCTTAGTTTTTAGAGTGAGGTTTTGTCCGTTCCTTTCGAGTCTTAGCATGATGCTGTCATGATTAGAAAAAAGAAACAGGTTTTTAACTTTTTTGATCTTTCCCCACGAGTTCGATGCCGGTATATACTTTGAAAAGGCATTGACTATTTGTGGAATTGTCCGGTTGTTGATATCATATATTATATCTCCGACTTTCAGAGCAGTTTCTTCATTGAATTTATTAGGATTAATTTTCGTAACCACTAATTTTCCCTCTGCATAAGAATAGTCTACCGGAACTTTCTTTCTTCCATATTGGTTTAAACTGATAAGTGGTGAAAACAAAAAAGCATGAGAATCGTCAGTTCTGGCAACCAGCTCAGCTAATGTTAAATGAAAACTTTCATCATTATTGACATTGAGAAATTTAGGGATCATTTCACTTAAGACATCATCCCAATTCTGATCAGTTGCATATTTATAAGGAAAGAAATATTCTACATAATTCCAGTATCTGAATAATTCTAAAAGAGCAATCGAACTAGAGCTAAACTTAGAACCATAAGAACGTTCATTTCTGAAAAATACTTTTCTTCCTCCTTTTCCAAAATAATAATGATCATCAATATTTCTATTTTCTTCGATGAACTGGAGTTGTTCACTGACCTCCTGCGTGAAGATACTTTTATCTTTAATCCATTCCAGATTGAAGTTCTTTAGAAAATAAACTTTGGTATTGTTTAATTTACACTCATGGCATTTTTCAACATTCCCAAGACTCTCCATCCATTGAGAATACAATTCATTCAGCTCGTTTTTACTGCTGACTTTATCAAGCTCTTCAATTTTGTTAATTAATTGTTTGTCCCAATCGAATTTTCCTTTGGCGACATTAGGATGGTAATATTTTAAAAATCCCCATACTTTACCAAAGGATTTAAGCTTTTGAGTTTGCGAAATATTTTGAGCGAAAAAAATATTTACATTGAAAAATAATAGAATGATTATGGAAATCGCTCTCATAAAGCTTGATGATTGTTTTAGACTTTCAAAGATATAAATCTATCCATTAAAGTTTATAGTAGAGGGATTAATACCTAAGATTAAATTTCCCTAACTTTGTTTACCAATACTTCAGTTTTCAAATGCAGAATAAATTAAAGATCATCAACGATCCAGTTCATGGATTTATTAAAATCCCCCACGAAATTTTATTTGATGTCATTGAACATCCTTACTTTCAAAGACTAAGAAGAATTTCTCAAACGGGACTTCTTAATTTAATTTTCCCCGGAGCTACTCACACCAGGTTTCACCATGCGCTTGGGGCTATGCATTTAATGTTTACAGCCTTAGAAACATTAAAGCAAAAAGGAGTTAAAATTTCTGAGGAAGAAGAAAAAGGGGCGATGCTGGCAATTTTGATGCATGATATTGGGCATGGTCCGTTTTCGCATGCATTAGAAAGTATGTTGATGGACGACTGGCATCATGAAAATCTGTCCTTATTATTAATGAATGAATTAAATGAGGTGTTTGGAGGGCAGCTGTCGTTAGCTATTGAGATGTTTCAGGGAAAATACCATAGAAAGTTTTTCAATCAGTTGATATCTTCACAGCTGGATGTCGATCGGCTGGATTATTTAAAAAGAGATAGTTTTTTTACCGGGGTCTCTGAGGGAAATATTAATACCCAGAGAATTATATCCATGATGAATGTTTGTAAAGAAGGAGAGTTGGTAATTGATGCTAAAGGAATATATTCAATAGAAAACTTTCTGACTGCAAGAATGTTCATGTATTGGCAGGTATATTATCACAAAACATCGGCACTGGCTGAATTTCTCCTGGTCAAAATTTTAGAAAGAGCAAAATACCTTGTCTCACAGGGTGCAGATCTTCCAGCGACTGAAAATTTGAAATACTTTTTAAACAGAGAGAAGAGTGCTGCTACTGATGAAGATATTAAAAGATTTACCCAGCTGGATGATAATGATGTTATTCAGGCCATGAAAAGCTGGCAAAATTCTGATGATTTCATTTTATCTTACTGGTGTACTTGTGTGGTAAAGAGAGACCTTCCTAAAACAATTATTTCATCGCATCCTTTTGAGCCCAAGTTTATTGAGGAAAAAATAAAAAATACCAATGAGTTTTTTGGAATTAATAACGGAGAAGAATTGGTACATGAGATCAAAAGAAAACTCTTGCCATATGATGCAAAAAAACAGCCTATTTATTTATTGCAGAAAAATGGTGAAAAAATTAGACTGGACGAGTCAGAAGATCAGCTTTTATCAGGGTTAATCGTCAATAAGACCACCATATATATTTTGACATTCCCCAGAAATTTCACCAAGATAATTTCTTAAATAATATTAAAATTATCTATCCTAAAACTAAAAAATGTTTACGAATAATAGAATTTCTTATCTTTGCAGAATATGGAATTTACAGCTTCGCAAATTGCAGGTTTTATTAACGGCAAAATAATAGGTGATGAGAATGCACTTATTACTGGAGTTTCACCAATCGAGAATGGGGAATCAGGACATCTTTCTTTTATAGCTCAAGATAGGTTTTCTCATTATTTGGATACTTCAAAGTGCTCAGTAATTATTGCTTCTGAAAAACTTTTAGTAAAAGATACTTACAATCCTACTATCATTGCCGTAAAAGATGCTTATCTGTCTTTTCAGGTCCTGATGAATTTATATCAGGAAATGCAGGGAAGAAAAGAAGGTATTGAAGATGGATCATCTATTCATGATACTGCAGTGATTGCTGATAAAGTTTATATAGGAGCATTTACTTATATTTCAGAAAAAGCAAAAATCGGTGAGGGTACACAAATTTATCCGCACGTATACATAGGTAAAGGAGTGAAAATAGGAAAAAACTGTAAAATAGACAGTGGAGCACGAATCTATGATTATTGTATCATTGGAGATAACTGTGTGATTCATTCTAATACCGTAGTTGGTGGAGATGGGTTTGGATTCCAGCCTACACCTGATGGATTTAAAAAAATTCCTCAACTTGGAAATGTCATTATTGAAGATGATGTGGAAATCGGTTCCAACTGTAGTATAGACAGAGCAACTATTGGCTCTACTATAATTGGAAGAGGAACTAAAATAGATAATCTTATCCAAATTGCACACAACGTCAAGATCGGTCAGAACAATGTTATTGCAGCCCAGGCAGGAATTGCAGGGTCTACAACTATTGGTGACTGGAATCAGATCGGTGGGCAGGTAGGAGTCGTAGGACATATAAAAATTGGAAATCAGGTGAAAATTCAGGCTCAGAGTGGTGTGAATTCAAGCGTGAATGACAAAGAAACATTATATGGTTCGCCGGCAATTAGTTACAATGACTATCTTAGAAACTACGTTCATTTCAGGAACTTTACTGAAATTGTTAAAAGAATAAATAATCTTGAGAATACCTCAAAAGATCATACTAATGAGTGATATGCAAAAAACACTTCAGGAAGAAGTAACACTTTCTGGAATTGGCCTTCATACTGGTAAAGAAGTAAAACTTACCATTAAACCTGCTAAAGAAAATACGGGTTTTGTCTTTGTAAGAACCGACCTTGAGGGACATCCCCAGGTTGAAGCTGATGTCAACTACGTTGTAGCAACTGAGCGGGGAACAACTTTAGAAAAATTAGGAGTAAAAATCAATACTTGTGAACATCTACTTGCAGCCTTAGTAGGCTGTGATGTCGATAATGCAATATTGGAAATGGATGCTTCCGAACCTCCGATTATGGATGGGTCTTCAAAGTTTTTTGTTGAGGCTATTGAAAGTGTTGGCGTTACAGAGCAAACTATTGCCAGAGAATATCTGATCATAAAAGAAGTTCTTAGCTATACAGATCCTGCAACGGGTTCTGAAATCACCATTATTCCATCAGATAATTACGAGATTACAACAATGGTAGATTTTGGGACTAAAGTATTAGGTACCCAAAATGCTACTCTTAAGCATATTTCAGAATTTAAAGAGGAGATTTCATCAGCAAGAACATTCAGCTTCTTACATGAATTAGAAATGCTCTTAGACCATGGTCTTATCAAAGGAGGCGATATTTCTAATGCTATTGTCTACGTTGATAAAGATTTAACTCCTGAAACAACAGAAAAATTAAAAAAAGCATTTGGTAAAGACAATGTGTCTATCAGACCGAATGGTATTCTTGACAACCTGAATTTAAACTATCCTAACGAAGCAGCAAGGCATAAATTACTTGATGTGATTGGAGATTTAGCTTTAGCCGGTGTCAAAATAAAAGGAAAAGTAATTGCTAACAAACCAGGACATTTTGTTAATACTCAATTTGCAAAAAAATTGAACCGTCAATGGAAATTACAAAAAAAGAAAAATGTTCCTGACTTTGATTTAACTAAGGAACCGGTTTTTGATATCAACGGAATTATGAAGTTGATGCCTCACAGGCCTCCTTTTTTATTAATAGATAAAATTCTTGAATTATCCGATTCTCATGTTGTGGGTCTTAAAAATGTTACAATGAACGAACCTTTCTTTGTTGGACATTTCCCTAAAGAGCCAGTAATGCCTGGAGTTCTTCAGGTAGAAGCATTAGCACAGACCGGGGGTATTTTAGTATTGGCGAGCGTTCCGGATCCTGAAAATTACTCTACTTATTTCATTAAAATGGATAAAGTGAAATTCAAGAGAAAAGTCGTGCCAGGAGATACGATGATTTTCAAAATTGAATTGATTGAGCCTATCAGAAGAGGTATTGTTCATATGCAGGGATACGGATATGTAGGAGATACTGTAGCTGTAGAAGCAGAACTAATGGCTCAAGTTGCAAAAAATAAAGTTGATTAAATGATCCATCAATTAGCAGCCGTAGATAAACGCGCAAAAATAAGTAAAAATGTTATTGTAGAGCCTTTTACTACAATTGCTGGGGACGTAGAGATTGGAGAAGGAACCTGGATCGGCCCGAACGTTACCATTATGGATGGAGCGAGAATTGGTAAAAACTGTAGAATCTTTCCTGGAACTGTAATTTCTGCAATTCCTCAGGACTTGAAATTTGATGGTGAAGATACTCAGGTAATTATCGGAGATGAAACAACAATCAGAGAATGTGTAACCGTAAATAGAGGAACGAAAGCATTGGGATTTACCAAAATAGGTAAAAACTGTCTGATTATGGCAACTTCTCATATTGCTCACGATTGTGTTATCGGAGATCATGTTATTATTGTAAACGGTTGTGGTATTGCAGGACACGTGGAGATAGGTGATTATACTGTAATGGGAGGACTAAGTGCTGTTCATCAATTTGGGAAAATCGGTAAGCATGTAATGATTTCCGGTGGAACATTGGTAAGAAAAGATATTCCTCCATATGTAAAAGTTGCGAGAGAACCGATGTCGTACGCGGGAATCAATTCGGTAGGTTTGAGAAGAAGAGGATTTACCAATGAGAAAATTTTCGAAATTCAAAAAATTTACAGAGCTATTTTTCAAATGAAAATGAACGTTTCTCAGGCAATTACGCATATTGAGAAAGAAATGCTTCCAACGGCTGAAAGAGATGAAATTCTTCAGTTTATCCAAAACTCTCCAAGAGGTATTGTAAAAGGATACGGTACTGGTAAAGAGAGTAACTAATAAAAATAAAAAGATAATATAAAATTAATGGCAACAAGTAACGATATTAGAAAAGGCCTTTGCATTGAGTACAGTAATGATATTTTCAAGGTAATTGAATTTCTTCACGTAAAACCAGGAAAAGGACCTGCTTTTGTAAGAACAAAACTAAAGTCAGTAACTAATGGAAAGGTTATCGATAATACTTTTTCTGCAGGTCATAAAATTGATGAGGTAAAAGTTATTACAAGAAAATTCCAGTATCTTTATGATGATGAGAATGGATTTCACTTCATGAACAATGATGATTTCTCTCAATTATACATCAATAAAGAAATGATTGAAAATGCTCAGTTTATGAAAGCTGGAGAAGAAGTTACCATCATTTTGAAAGAAGCTGATGAAACTCCACTTTCAGCTGAACTTCCACAGTCTGTATTTTTAGATGTTATCGAGGCAGACCCAGGGGTAAAAGGAAACACTGCTACTAACGCTCTTAAAAATGCTATCGTTGAAACCGGAGCCAGAGTAATGGTTCCATTATTCATTGAGCCTGGAGACAGGATTAAAGTAAGTACTGAAGATGGTTCTTACTTAGAAAGAGTAAAATAATAATACAATTTACAAAAATTCGGTTTGCCTTTGCAGGCCGAATTTTGTTTTTTATAAGAAAATTAAATTTTTATGAGATTCCATTCTCCACAAAAACTTAAAACAATTGCTGACCTTATCGGAGCTAAATTTGTTGGTGCTGAAGATTTTGAAGTGTTGGGAACTAATGAAATTCACAGAGTAAAAGCCGGGGAGATCGTATTTGTAAATCACCCGAAATACTATGATAAAGCTCTTAATTCTGAAGCTACCATTATTCTTATTGACAAAGAAGTAGAGTGCCCGGAGGGGAAAGCTCTTCTTGTTTCCGATGACCCCTTTAGAGATTTCAATAAAATCAACACCCATTTTACCAGAATATATAACTTTACAGAAGAGCTTCATGATGTAGAAATAGGAGAAGGAAGTAAAATCCATTCTTCAGCAGTTCTTGGGAATAACATCAAAATAGGAAAAAATGTACTGATCTTTCCTAATGTTGTGATTGGTGACCGTACGATTATTGGTGATAATGTAATCATTCAGTCCGGAACTGTATTAGGAGGTGATGCTTTTTATTACCGTAAGCTTGATGGCAATTTTGACCGCTTAATTTCTGTTGGAAACGTTATAATAGAAGATAATGTAGAGATCGGAAATAACTGTACCATTGATAGAGGGGTTACAGATTCTACTATAATAGGAGCAGGTTCGGTCTTAGATAACCAGATTCAGATAGGACACGATACAGTTATTGGAAAAAGATGTTTGATTGCATCTCAGGTAGGAATTGCAGGATGCTGTATTTTTGAGGATGAAGTTACCATCTGGGGACAGGTAGGCGTTGCTTCAGGATTTACCATTGCAAAAGGGACTGTTCTTCTTGCTAAAACAGGAGTGAACAGAAATCTCGAAAAAGGAACTTATTTTGGTATGTTTGCAGAAGATTTTAAAAGTTATTTGAAAAAAGAAGTAAAACTGAGAAGATTATTATAATGAAGAAATTATTAGCACTGTTTCTTTTTATACATGCAATAGGTTTTGCTCAGAAATCACAAATTGAATCCAGGATAACATTGAGTGATGAGAGAGTAATAAATGCTAAAATTCCTTTTATTACTAATCTTTTTGATAGTAATCAAATTGATGAGATAACCATTTCTGACAGGAAAATAAAAATTTTGGAAAATGGGCAGATTATTAAATATCCAGCTTCTGAAATTCAAAAAATAGAATTTACAGACCTTAAAAATAAGCCAAAGGTTTTTATTTATTTCCCTTCGGAATCTACAAAAACTCTGGTAGAACTTGTATATGACGGGCAAAAAATAAAATGGCTGAAGGCCTATCGTCGTCATGGTTATGATGGATCTACTCTTACATCAGATGTATTATACAAAGGTACTGTAAGACAGCCTATGAGTATTTTGATCAATAACAGGAAGAAATTAAAAGAATTAATGGCTGATAAACCCGGGCTGGAACCACTTATTGAGAACATTAATTATAACAGACTTAAGGAGCAGGATTTAATCGATCTGTTGAAAAAATATGATGAATAAAATCAGATTCAAAAATTTTTTTAACGACAAATAATCATTATTTTTGTCTGTCGTATAAACTGAAAATAAATAAATTAAAACAACAATAAAATGTCAATTTTAGTAAACAAAGATTCTAAAGTAATTGTACAAGGATTTACAGGGAATGAAGGTACTTTCCATGCAAGCCAGATGATTGAATACGGAACTAATGTAGTAGGTGGAGTTACTCCGGGAAAAGGAGGAAGCGAGCACTTAGGAAAGCCTGTATTTAACACGGTTGCTGATGCTGTTGAAAAAGCAGGAGCTAATGTAAGTATTATTTTCGTACCCCCTGCATTCGCTGCTGACGCTATTATGGAAGCTGCTGAAGCTGGAATTAAAGTTATCGTATGTATTACTGAAGGAATTCCTGTAGCCGATATGGTAAAAGTAAAATCTTACATTGCTGACAGAGACTGCAGATTAATCGGACCAAACTGTCCTGGAATTATTACATCTGAAGAAGCTAAAATTGGTATTATGCCAGGTTTCGTTTTCAAAAAAGGTAAAGTAGGTATCGTTTCTAAATCTGGTACTCTTACTTACGAAGCTGCTGATCAGGTGGTAAGAGCTGGTTTCGGTATTTCTACAGCTATCGGTATCGGTGGTGACCCAATTATCGGAACAACTACAAAAGAAGCATTAGAATTATTCATCAACGACCCTGAAACTGAAGCGGTAGTAATGATCGGTGAAATCGGTGGTGGTTTAGAGGCTGAAGCTGCAAGATGGTATAAAGCAAGTGGTTCTACAAAACCAGTAGTTGGTTTTATCGCAGGACAAACTGCTCCTAAAGGAAGAACTATGGGACACGCTGGTGCTATTGTAGGTGGTGCTGAAGATACCGCTCAGGCAAAAATGGAAATTATGAGAGAAAACGGAATTAATGTTGTAGATTCTCCAGCTGACATTGGTGTTACTGTTGCTAAAGTGTTAGGATAATCTAAAACAAATATAATATGAAAAAACTTTTATTAACCTCAGCTTTAGCGTTCTCTACCTTATCTTTTGCGCAGATTAATTTTAGCAACACAAGATTTGGTATTACAGCAGGAGGTAACTATTCCCGAGTGCAAAATGCACATAACCCATCTGGCCCAAGATATGCCGTACAGGCAGGTGCTTTAGCTTTAATCCCTGTAGGAAAAGGAAACCAATTCTACATTCAGCCTGAAGTATTATATTATGGAGCCGGAGAAACCGGAAAAGATAAAGATGTTAAAGGAAGAGATGGTTATAATGCTGTTTATGCAAATAACTACCTGAGTGTTCCTCTTTATTTCAAAGGATATTTTTCTGAAGCAGAATCTGAATTCTTTGGAATGGTAGGACCTAGATTTAACTTCTTATTAAATCAGAATGTTAAAAATGCTCCGGCAGCAAGACCTTTTTATGACCCGGATGTAACTGATCCTAATAACCCTGAAGTTAGTGGAAAAGCGAATAATTTCAATTTTGCAATAGGTTTAGGAATTGGATATAGCTACAAAAGACAGTTAGAACTAGCTTTAAAATATGATTTTGGAGTGTCTAATACATATCCAGGACTTGCAAAAGAACCTAATGGAACTAGCAAAAGCAAGTCTGAGCAAGTTCTTAGCGTAAGTTTGAGTTATATATTTAACTAAGAATATTTTCATTCAAATAAAAAATAAATCCCGAGATTTTTCTCGGGATTTATTTTTTATTAATGGTTCTGGAAATTAGTTTCTAATCCATTTCCATAGCTCTTTTAGAGTTGCTTTATTTCCATACATTAAAATACCTACACGGTAGATTTTCCCTGCTAAAAATATCATAAAAATAGTTGTTCCTACCAATAAGGTTATAGATAAGGCAATTTGCCATGCCGGTACACCAAAAGGTATTCTTGCGATCATAGCGACAGGAGAGGTGAACGGAATAATCGATAACCAAAAGCCTAGCGGTCCGTCAGGATTATTCATTAATGAAAAACTGCCATACATCCCCAATGTTAGGGGTAAAATAGCAAATAACGTAAACTGTTGGGTTTCTGTTTCATTATCAACAGCTGATCCGATAGCAGCATATACAGAGCTGTAAAAGATATACCCTAACAAGAAAAATACAATAAATACAAAAATTATTAATGGGAAATTAAGTTCCAGTAAACTATGAGAAACCTCAGTAGCTATTTGTGTTATATCTAACTTACTCACCATTCCTTCATTTCCGCCGGGGATATTTTTTTGGATAGAAGTGAAGCCTGTATTTAGGATTAAAGCTCCGATAACCGACATGGTAATCCATATGATAAACTGAGTGAGGGCTACCATGGTTACCCCTAATATTTTTCCCATCATCAGCTCAAATGGTTTCACAGAAGAAATAATAATTTCTACAACACGGTTATTTTTCTCTTCCAGAACACTACGCATTACCCTTACTCCATAGATGATAATAAACATAAAGGTTACATACATTAAAACCATACTTAAACCTGTTTTTACTCCAAAAGTAAGGTCTGAGTCTTCTTTATTATTTTCCGATACATTGATGGTTCTTAAAGTAAAGCTCTTATCAAGATTATCGAGTTGGGTTTCGGCTATTCCTAATTGTTTGATTTTTTCCTTTTTAATCACATTGATGATATCGGAAACAATGCGTTGTTTAGTATCAAAGCCAATTTTATTATTAATCACCAGTCTGGTGTTTTTTTCCAGATCATCAAAATTTTGATTATTTAATTCCGGTAAAATAAGAATACCATCCAATGATTCATTGCCCTTTAAATTATCAATATCTGCCTTTTCATTAGCGGAGGGGACAAAAATATAATTAAGCTGTTTGCTGGAAGGCAGCTTATTTTTGAAAATGCCACTTTTGTCAACAACCTGGATGATGGTATGAGACTCATTGGCTTTAAACATGAGCCCGATTACTGCTCCAAAAGCAATAATCATAATAGGCGCCAGTAAAGTTAATATAATGAAGGACTTTTTCTTAACCTGAGTAAGAAACTCCCTTTTTGTAATTAAAAAAATATTATTCATAAAATTAAGAATGATTACTTACGGCGTTAATAAACACTTCATTCATGCTGGGAATTCTCTCATCAAATGATCTTACTTTTCCTACATGCACCAGATCTACAAGAATATCATTTTGGTCACTTTCATTTTTTAAATCGAAAGAAACCAGGTCATTTTCATTAGAAAAATTAAAGATTGAATATTTGTTCTTGAACGTTTCAAAGTTGGGATCATTTACTTCTGAAAGGGTAATTCCAAAAATATTTTTTTTGAACTTCTCTCTCACATCGAATACCTTGCCATCAAGAATCTTTTTGGAGTTATTGATCAGGGCAACATAATCGCACATCTCTTCAACGCTCTCCATTCTATGAGTAGAGAGGATGATGGTAGTTCCATTATTTTTAAGATCAATAATCTGGTCTTTGATAAGATTAGCGTTTACCGGATCAAACCCGGAAAAAGGCTCGTCAAGGATAAGAAGATGAGGTCTGTGAAGAACAGTAACGACAAACTGGATTTTTTGTGCCATTCCTTTTGACAGTTCAGAAAGCTTTTTCTTCCACCATTGATCAATATGAAGCTTTTCAAACCATTTTTTGGCTTCGTTCAAGGCATCATTCTTACTCATTCCTTTCAGCTCTCCAAAATATAGAATTTGATCCCCCACACTCATATTTTTATATAAGCCCCTTTCTTCAGGCATATAACCAATATTTTTAATGTGGTTTGGGTTGAGCTTTTCTCCGTTGATGTAAATATCTCCGGAATCGGCCTGCGTAATTTGATTGATGATACGGATAAATGAAGTTTTACCCGCTCCATTGGGTCCTAGAAGACCATAAATACTTCCCTTTGGGACATGTATGCTAAAATCATCCAATGCTGTCTTTTTCCCCGCATTGTAGGTTTTAGTAATATGTTCAGCTTTTAGCATTAAATTGTTTTTTACAATTAGTATGAAAATATCCCGAAAGTTACGGAATAATTAAAAGACAATTAATCTAAAAGAAAAAATCCTGATGATTATCAGGATTTAATTTTATTGTTTTACTATTTGAGTAACCTTTTGTGTGTTATCACTCAGTATATAACGAATCAGATATTTACCGGGTTTTAATTTCTCAATATTGATTTCTCCCGAATTCATATTAACAGTATAATTCGCAACCTGTGTACCCAAAATAGAATAAAAAGTTACATTTTTAACTTTTAAAGAAGGATCTTTTGCCCTTACAATAAGAAAATCCTTAGCAGGATTAGGGTAGGCTATGAAGACTCCATCATCAGATTTCTGTGAGATGGAACCAGGCTCTCTAAGCTGAGCTTTGATATTGCTGGAGAATCCAACAAAAGTGCCTACGAAAAGAATTAAAAGTAAAAGTTTTTTCATCAAATTAAATTTCTCAAGTATTTAAAAACAAAAATATAAAAAATCTACCATTCTTTGACATAATTTTTTATCGAAGTTGTAGTAAATTTGCAGAAACTTATTCAAAAAGTATTCCAAAAATGATACACTCAAGAAATAGAAGGCTAAGAGCTAATGAATCGATGAGAAGTTTAGTAAGAGAAAATATTCTTACCACTAATGATTTTGTAATGCCGATCTTCGTAATGGAGGGAGAAAACAAACAGGAGCCTATTCCGTCAATGCCTGGTATTTTCAGGCGTAGTATAGATTTGACGGTGAAAGAATGTAAAGAATTGTTTTCCCTTGGAGTGAAATCTGTCAATTTGTACATGAAAGTTTCTGATCATTTGAAAGATAATACGGGAAAAGAAGCATGGAATAAAGATGGATTAATGCAGAGTACCATCAGGGCAATCAAGGATACTATTCCTGAAATGATTGTAATGCCGGATGTAGCCCTAGATCCTTATTCAATTTACGGGCATGACGGGATTATTGAAAACGGTAAAATTGTAAATGATGCTACGGTAGATGCACTTGCAAGAATGTCTGTTTCCCATGCTGAAGCAGGAGCTGACATTGTGGCTCCAAGTGATATGATGGACGGACGTGTGTTAGGTATTCGTGAGGCATTAGAGCAAAGCGGCTTTACCGATGTTGGAATTTTAAGTTATTCCGCTAAGTATGCAAGTTCTTTTTACGGGCCTTTCAGAAGTGCTTTAGACAGTGCTCCGAAAGATAATGTTGAAATCCCAAAAGATAAAAAGACCTATCAAATGGATTTTCATAATTCGCGTGAAGCATTAAATGAAGTATTCAAAGATATTGATGAAGGAGCGGATATTATTATGATTAAACCGGGGCTTCCTTATCTGGATATTGTTTCTAAAGTCCGTGAAGCCATTGATCTTCCGATTGCAGTATATAATGTAAGTGGAGAATATGCGATGGTAAAGGCAGCTGCACAAAACGGATGGCTGGACAATGACAAAACGATTATTGAAAGTTTAACCTGCTTTAAAAGAGCCGGAGCTGATATGATCTTTACTTATTTTGCAAAAGAAGCTGCAATGCTTTTAAATAAATAATAGAATCACATAAAAATACTTAGAATGCCTCTACAAAATGTCTAACATTGTAGAGGCATTTTTATTTATTGGAAATTCAAATAGAATTTAGAATTGAAGTATGTAGGTATAAGGAAATGGGGCATATTGATATTTTTTTTGAGGTTTTTGCAATAAATTCATTATAAAAACTCATCATAAACTTTTTATATTTCTAACCTAAATCTAAAAATATAAATTGAGATGAAATTTACAAGCTTTTCTTTTGCGTTATGCCTTTTTATAATGGCAACGCTATGTGTCAGATGTTCAACAGAAAATGACCGGAGTTTAGCAGAGGATAAAGGGACTCCCTCTGCACAAAAATTAAGTGTGAATGCGCGTACTAATCTGAATGACCTAATCGCTTATAAAAATACCGATCATCAGATATCTGCGGGTTACTATCGTACATGGCG
The DNA here is from genome assembly GCF_002285635.2 of Chryseobacterium piperi. Taxonomy (NCBI): domain Bacteria; kingdom Pseudomonadati; phylum Bacteroidota; class Flavobacteriia; order Flavobacteriales; family Weeksellaceae; genus Chryseobacterium; species Chryseobacterium piperi. Next base: position 4,350,239 of record NZ_CP023049.2, read on the forward strand.
GGATAGTGCTACAGCAAGTGGTAATACTCCGAGTATGAGATGGCTCCCCGATAGCCTGGATGTAGTAATGGTATTTCCTGATTATACACCGGATACTAATCCCTATTGGAATACTTTAAAAACGAATTATGTACCTTATCTTCATAAAAGGGGAACTAAAGTTATTATAACCTTAGGGGATTTAAGCTCCGCCACTACTACCGGAGGACAAGATGCTGCCGGGTATGCAGCATGGGCGCAAGGTATTTATAATAAGTGGGTTGGAGAATATAACCTGGACGGTATTGATATCGATATTGAAAGCAATCCTACAGGCGCGACTCTTACAAAATTTGTTGCAGCAGCACAGGCTTTATCCAAGCATTTTGGTCCGAAGTCAGGAACAGGGAAAACATTTGTTTATGACACCAATCAGAATCCGACAACATTTTTTACACTGACGGCTTCTTATTATAATTTTGTATTTCTTCAGGCCTATGGAAGAAGTACATCTAATCTTACAAGTGTTTCCGCATTGTATGCTCCTTATATCAGCATGAAGCAGTTTCTGCCCGGTTTCTCTTTCTATGAGGAAAATGGCTATCCTGGAAATTACTGGAATGATGTGAAATATCCTCAGGATGGTACTGGCAGAGCCTATGATTATGCCCGATGGCAGCCTGCAACAGGTAAGAAAGGAGGAGTCTTTTCTTATGCTATAGAAAGGGATGCTCCATTAAGTTCCTTTAAGGATAACAGGCTTTTGGCTCCAAATTTCAGGGTAACTAAAGATCTGATCAAGATTATGAATCCTTAAAATAAACTAGGATATATAAATTTCAAAAACAGACTGGAATTATGAAAGAAAATGAAAGAGGCTGTCTCAAAAGAGATAGCCTTTTTTATGCAAAAAGGAAAGCTTTCGCTTTCCTAATAGTTGCAAATTGATTAATTTGCATTGTGTTAAGTACGTCAAAAGTAGTCTTTAAAGATTACACCCCCAAAGAAAATCTGCTTTTTCCTCCCAATTTATCGGAGTTGATTGATGAGCGACATCCTGTGAAAATTGTTTCAAACATTATTGATGGCTTGGATATCAAAAGCTTAATTAAAACCTACAAACCTGGCGGAACATCTTGCTACCACCCGAAAATGCTTTTGAAAGTTTTGATTTATGGCTATTTAAGCAATATCTATTCAAGCCGCAAAATGGAGCAGGCCTTGAAAGAAAACATCCATTTTATGTGGCTCTCTGCAATGAGCCGTCCCGATCATAACACCTTAAACAGGTTCCGTAGTGAACGATTGAAAGGTGAGATTAAAGCTATTTTCACACAAATTGTTCTTCTTTTGGAAAAGGAAGGTTTGGTAAGTCTGAAAACCACTTTTGTAGATGGCACCAAGATAGAAGCCAATGCCAATCGCTATACTTTTGTTTGGGGAAGAGCTGTCAAAAAACACAAAGAAAGGATTGCAGAGCAATTAGAAGAGCTTTGGAACTATGCAGAAACAGTTGCCAAAGACGAGCTTGAAAATACAGAAAGTATTGATTTTAAAGAAGTAGATTCTGAAAAAGTAACTCAAACCATCGAAAAGATCAATGAAGTTTTGAAAGATAAAAAAGTAGCTTCAAAAGTTCGTCAGAAACTGAATTATGCTAAGAAAAACTGGGCAGATAATTTAGAGAAATATAAAAAACAGCAAGAATTATTAGAAGATAGAAATTCCTATTCCAAAACCGATACAGACGCTACTTTTATGCGAATGAAGGAGGATCATATGCGAAACGGACAACTAAAACCCGCTTACAATCTACAAATTTCTACCCATAGACAATTCATTTTACATTATTCAATTCATCCCAACCCAACAGACACCAAAACATTAGCGACTCATTTACTGGGTTTTGAAGAAAGCTATCATAAAGCTCCCAAAGAGCTTGTTGCTGATGCTGGTTATGGCTCAGAAGAAAATTACAACTTGTTAAAATCTAAGAAAATAAAAGCTTATGTTAAATATAATTACTTCAGAAAAGATCAGAAATCGGGACAAATAACCACTTCACAAAACAATCCTAAATTGGCAAAAATCAGAGAAAAGGTTTTCAAACTTCTTAATACCAGCAAGGGCATCAAACTCAGAAAACAAAGATGCCATGATGTTGAACCTGTTTTTGCAGAGCTCAAACACAACAAAAATTTTAAACGATTCATGCTTCGGGGAAAAAATAAAGTCGAGGTAGAAATCGGCATACTCGCAATTGCCCACAATCTAAAGAAAATGTCAAAAGCAGCCTAAAACAGACTGCTTTTTTGACTTATATCTTCTTTTTTCCAAGATATTTTTTTTATTCAAAATATCGAAATCTTTTTTCAATGAAATACTAAAAAGAGACTGTCCTTTTGAGACAGCCTCTTTTTTGTGAAATGATGAGGTTTAGTTGAGTTATAGAAATACAATAAATACTTTTTATTGAACTTTACAACCAGCCTTTTTTTCCATAAACATACGTATCATCAAACTGTTTGTCACTCATGAATAAATATAAAATTCCTTCAATAAAAGGGATGATGGAGGCAGCTCCCAATGTTACAATATTCAATATAATTTGTATAATCCCTTCTTTTGTATATCCTAGATAAAATTTATTTAACGCAAGCCATCCTACAAGTATTCCTAGCAGTGCGGCCGGAATTTTCTTTTCCGAACGATAGGGGATGTTGGATTGCTGATTTTGATTATTTTCTGTTTTTGTATAGCCGTAATTTTCCATGATAACATATTTTATAATAGGTGAGTTGTTTTTAACATAAGTCGAACAAAAATAAGAGTAGTTACAAAATCATAACTTAAAACAAATTTATATCTTTGCCACTATGATTTTACGAGGAGAAAACTTAATCAAAGAATACGGTCCTAAAAAAGTTGTAAAAGGCGTTTCTGTACAGGTTCAACAGGGAGAAATTGTTGGTTTACTTGGTCCTAACGGAGCAGGGAAGACTACATCGTTTTATATGATCGTAGGGTTGGTTAAGCCGACCTCCGGAAAAATCTTCCTGGATAAACAGGAGATTACAACTGATGCGATGTACCGTAGAGCCCAAAAGGGAATTGGTTACCTCGCTCAGGAGGCATCGGTTTTCAGAAAGCTTTCTGTTGAAGAAAATATTATGGGAGTTTTGCAGTTGACAAAGCTTTCAAAAAAAGAACAGCAAATCAAATGTGATGAGCTGGTTGAGGAGTTTTCATTGCAGCACGTTCGTAAGAATAGAGGAGACCTTCTGTCAGGAGGGGAAAGACGTAGAACAGAGATTGCACGCTGTCTGGCAACCAATCCTAATTTTATTCTTCTTGATGAGCCCTTTGCAGGAGTTGACCCGATTGCAGTAGAAGATATTCAAAAAATTGTACGAAGTCTGGTTGATAAAAATATTGGAATTCTGATTACGGATCACAACGTTCAGCAGACATTGGCAATTACTAATAAAACCTATATTATGTTTGAAGGGAAAATCTTAAAAGAAGGTTTTCCTGAAGACCTGGCTAATGATCCGCAGGTAAGAGAAGCCTATCTTGGGGAAAACTTTGTGTATCAGAGTATTTTAGATAAGCCTAAAAAGAAAAAGTATGTCTATAATATTTGGGCTGGAAACTTTGATTCCAAATCACAACTGCAAAGTTTTGTAGATGATCAGTTTTCACAATTTGACGACCTGAGACTGATGTACGGCTTTGAAGATATAAGTTTTGCCTCTCTGGCTAATTCTGAAATCGAACATATCTTTAATGATATTGTTGATAAGAATGCCAATAATTCATTTGTATTCCAAAGAAAAGAAATTACTTCACAATATTCTCTTGAGCAAGCTGAAGCAGAATCTAAAGAAGCAAGCAAAGCGGAGCTTCATTATCTTACGTCCTATATTTATGAAGGATAGTCAGGCACTTTCTAAGATTGCTTAATGTTTTCCTTCATGTTGTTTCCGTCTGATTAATTTGCAACGAGGGAATAAAAAAATATTAAACACTAAACTTATGGTGTATGCAATGCACCAGGATTTTAGCCATTTATAAAGGAAATATTCGTCATAAATGTTTTCATTATTGTGTATGACGCTTAGTGTAAAAGTGATGATGGCAGTAATTAATAGACTTTTAAGTAGTGTTTCTTGCATTGTGTTGACTGGCAAAAATAATTTCCCAATTGTTAAAAATGAGATCAGATAGATAATGCTGGTTCATGCTACTGATGAAAGCCTGATAAGCAGTGTCTAAAAATGATTTCAGCTTACAATTGTATGACATAAATACACATGGTTTCGAATGGCAGTTGATGATTGGGCTATCATCTTGCTCTAAAAGATGAATAAGGTCTCCTAACCCTGTTTTATTTGCTTTTTCAGAAATAACAATTCCTCCATTCTTCCCCCTTTTGGTGATGACCAATTCTTTTTGAGATAAAAACTGAACCACTTTAATAAGATGATTACGTAATATATTTAGTTTTTCGGATAATTCATCCAAAGAACAGGAATTTGCCTTATTATTTTGATTCAAATAGATAAGGACGCGTAAACTATAGTCGGTAAAGTGGTTCAGTTTCATTGATGGTTAATTTAGATGAAGCAATTGTGGGCCAAATTCTTCATACAGGATGTCTTCTTTAGAAACACCAAGCTGTATTAAAGAATTATATTGCGCTTTTATAAAAGCCTCGGGACCACAAATATAATACTTTGCCTTATCAATGAGAATGTCATCTTTCATTTCATGCAGATCTATTCTTCCTTTTTTAGCAATGTCAGTATCAGTAGTAAGGTTTTCGTAGAAGATATGGGTGGTAAGCCAATAATTATTTTCATTTAATTGGTTAACATGATTTTTGAAAGCATGCACTTTCTCATCTCTGCAGCTATGCAACCATACTACTGTATTTTTCTGAAGATTGTTTTTATTAGTTTCCAGCATACTCAGTAGAGGAGTTATTCCTACACCCCCGCTAATCAATACCAGTGGATTTTCTGAACTTGGATTAGCGTGAAAAACTCCGGCCGGGGCACTTACCCATATTTCATCCCCAATTGCCTTTTGATGCAGTACATTAGAAACAACTCCATCTGGAAAGCTTTGAGTGTTTTTTTCCTTTTTTACAGATATTCTGTAATAATCGGGCATGAAAGCTGAGGATAAACTGTATTGTCTGGGCTGCTCATAACCCAATGAAGGAATAAATGTTTTTATAGAAATATATTGCCCCGGGAGATAGTCTGCAATAGTTTTTCCATCTTTGGGTTGTAAGTAAAAAGATTTGATTTCACTGCTTTCTTCTATAATATCAGAAATGATGAAAGCTCTCCAGCCTTTCCATCCTCCGTTTTTTTCCAGGGTAGATTTATAAATTCCGTCTTCAATAGAAATCATGATTTGGGCCAGTTCATTATATGCCTGGGTCCATGCTTCTATCAGTTCAGTATTCGCTGCTTCGCCAAGAACTTCCTGTATAGAAGATATCAGATGTAAACCAACGATATCATATTGTTCAGGAGTAATGTTTAAGCTGACATGCTTATTGCCTATAGATTTTAAAACGTCGATCAGAACTCCTGGATTTTCAATATGCTCGGCATAGGCTAATACGGCTCCTGCCAATGCATGTTGTTGCTTTCCACTAGCCTGGTTACTCATATTGAAAATATTTTTTAACTCAGGGTTGTGTTTAAACATTCGTGTGTAAAAATGTTTCGTAAGATCTGTACCATTGGTTTTTAAAACCGGAACTGTCGCTTTTACAAGCTTTTTTTGATTGTCATTCATCTTGTCTTTTTTTATGATGAAGCAAATGTACAAAAAATAATTAATTGTTGTATTTTAAATGCAACAATTAAAAAAAAGATTGTTGAAAAAGATTTCAATCATAAGATTATACCTTATTATCTGCTGCTGACAAGCGATTTTTATATTTTTTTTTCGATGGAATTTCTTATCTGGGTGAAACTAATACCAATATTTTTTAAAGGTAATTTTTGCTTTTTGAAAATATTTTTTACTTTTTCAAAATATATGATCTTTATGTAGTTTAAAGGTCTGGTTTTTGTATTGATTGTTATTAAAGTGATAAAATAAATCGTTAAATTTCACTATTAATAATAAAATACAAATATGTCATTACAAGAAAAATTACAAAAACTAGCCAATGAGAAAAGTGAACCATGTGTAAGTATTTCACTGAATACCCACAGAACTTTTCCTGAAAACCAACAAGATGAGATTATCCTAAAAAATCTTGTAAAAGAAGCTGAAAATCGTGTTATTGATGAGTATGGAAAAAGACCTGCAGCAGAAGTTCTGGAAAAATTAGAGAATATTGCGGGTAAGATTGATCATCAATATAATTTAGACAGCTTACATATATTTATATCCAAAGATACAGAGGAGATTATTAAATCAACCTGGGAATCAAGAGGAAACGTTGTTGAGATTGATGAAAAGTTTGCAGTAAGACCTCTTATCAAAGCTACAGTAAGAGCTCAGGAATATCTTATCTTACTTTTAACACAAAGTGGAACAAAATTATATGAAGCGTTAAACGATTCTATTATTAGAGAAGTTAAAGAAGAAGGGTTTCCGTTTCCTCAAAATCCGTTTTATATCACTCATTCAGATGTGAGAAGTGATTCAAAGCAAGTGGATAACCAAATCAAAGAGTACTTCAACAGAGTTGATAAGTCTGTAGTTGAAATTCACCGAAGCTCAGGGTTGAATGTGGTGGTTATCAGTACAACGGATAATTTTAGTAAACTTCTGGAAGTTGCTGATCTACCGAAGATTTATATAGGTCATGATAACAAGAATTATGTTTCTGCAGAGGAGCATCATATTGTAGAGCAGGCGTACGAGATCATTAAAGAAAAACAAAAAGAAAACCGTGCTTTAGCGATTGAAGAAATCAAAGAAGCTGTTCCACAGGGAACTGTTCTTACGGATTTGCAGGAAATTTATCAGGCATCTCTGGATGGAAGAGGAGATTTGTTAATAGTGCATCAGGATTATGAACAGCCTGTTAAAATGATTGATGAGCGTAATTTTGAATATGTAGAAGATTCTAAAGAACCAGGAGTGGTAGATGATATTGTATCTGTCATTGCATGGGAAGTATTCTCTAAAAAAGGAAGAGTTCATTTTACCAATCAGGATGAACTTTTAGACCTAGGAAAAATCGTTTTGAAAACGAGATACTAGAAATATATTTTATTTATAAAAGAGTAAGCTGGCTTCAAGTCAGCTTACTTTTTTTATAGACTATTTTAAAAAAGGCTTAAATTTACTAAAGATCTTTTGTAACAATGGCGAAACCTTTCAACAGAACAATTACTTTATTCGGAATATATAAGCAGCTTATCCCATTTATCAGACCTTACCGCTTAATGATCTATGGTACTTTGTTTCTTACTTTCCTGGGAGCTCTCGCTGCACAGGTCAACCCACTTGTATTAAAATATACGGTTGATGAGGTAACCCAGCTTACAACACTACCTCATCCTATGTCTGAAGGAATTCATGTGCTGGTTATTATTTCTATTATTTTACTGGGAAAAGAGCTGTTGAATATTTTTATCAACTTCGGACAGAAGTTTTATGGTGAAAAAATCAGAATTAATGTAAGTTCTGTACTGGCACAATCTGCTATTGATAAAATATTGAGCTACAGGGTAGCCTATTTTAATGATGAGAATCATGAATCCGGTAAGCTTCAGATCAGAATAGACCGGGGTATTGAAAGTTTAACAAAACTTGTTCAGAACTTTTTTATTGATATTTTGCCTCTATTTTCCAATGCAATAATCGCTTTGATTATTATGTATATGCAGAATGTATATGTGGGAATGGTTTCTACCATTATAGTTCCGATCTACTTTTATATAAGTTCTTTGCAGGCAAAAAAATTAGGCGGAGTTCGCCGTCAGCTGAGAAATCAACGGGAGCAAAAAACCTCCGGGCTTTTGAATCTGATTAACTCCATTATGGTTATTAAAAGCTTTGTCCGGGAAAAATTTGAAGGTAAAAAACAATACGACCTTCAGATGCAATTGATGGAAAGCCAGATGTTCACCAGGAAAACCAACTTTATTTATGACGGATTGAAAACTTTTATAGAACAATTTGGAGTTGTTCTTATTATTCTATTGACTGTTTATCTTGTTTTGGATCAACAAATGACTATTGGAGCGATTATGCTTCATATCATGCTTTTTAATAACGTTTCTTCGCCGATCCGTCAGCTTCACCGTATCTATGATGATATGAATGATGCGATGATTTATGCTGAAGGATATTTTGACATTCTGAATGCAGATGATGAAAAAGAGCAAAGCGGAACATTTATAGAAAAAGAAATTAAAGGGACATTTGAATTAATAGATATCAACTTTACGTATCCTAATGGAACAAAAGCTTTACACGATGTATCCATGACCATCGAAAATGGTAAAACTACTGCTTTGGTAGGATTGAGTGGGGCTGGAAAATCTACTATTATTAACCTTTTATGTAAATTTTATCTTCCGGATTCAGGGAAAATCTTACTGGATGGGGTTAATCTTAATAATTTTGACAACACCTTTTTACGAGATGATATTGGCCTGGTTCTTCAAAAGAACCATATTTTTCAGGGAAGTATTGAAGATAATATCAGGTATGGAAATATGAATGCGACGTTTGACCAGATTCAGGAAGCAGCAAAGAAAGCATACCTACATGACCAGATTTTAGATTTACGTGATCAATACAGACATGATGCAACGCAGCTTTCCGGAGGACAGCAACAAAGAATAGCTATTGCCAGATTGTTCTTGAAAAATCCCCCAATTATTTTCCTTGATGAGCCTACAGCAAGTTTAGACGCTATTGCAACCGAACAAATTAAAAACTCATTAGATGCTATTAAAGAAGGGAGAACTGTTATTATCATTTCTCACTCGTTGTCTCAAATTCTGGATTCAGACAAAATTTATGTAATGAAAAAGGGAAGAGTTGTTGAAAGTGGCACCCATAACGAGCTTGTACAGCAAAACGGCACATACAGAGAAATCTTTGATGCTTCAGCAAGAAGCCTTAATTTAGATAAACTGGTCAGCTCTTTTAAAGATAATTGATTATTAATGTAGCAATGTTGTCAACTATCTACTTTCATTAACTACCAGCCATTAAATAAAATGAACGATCATTATCTTAAAAAACTTGATAGAGTAACGGCAATTCTTACGCAGTTGCAGTCCAAACCGTTGGTAAGGGCACAAGATCTTGCCGAAAAATTTGAAGTAAGCATCAGAACAATTTACAGAGATATTAAGACACTCGAAAATGCAGGAATTCCCATTATTGGAGAGGCGGGGAGTGGTTACTCTTTAATGGATGGTTATAAGCTGCCACCTGTCATGTTTACTAAAGAAGAAGTATTAAGCTTTATTACTGCAGAAAAACTGATGCAGAAATTTTCCCACCAAAGCTTGGGATCTCATTACCAGACGGCAATGGAAAAAGTACGCTCAGTTTTGAAATATTCAGATAAGGATTTAATTCAGAATATTGAGAAGCAGATTGATGTATTTTATTACCATGCTCAATCCACCGATTCTATTAAAAATGTCATTCCAACCATTCTGGAGAGTATTGCCGAAAAAACTCAATTATCTATCGAATACAAAAGTGTTGACTCCAAAATTTCCAATAGAATTATTGAAGCTGTTGGGGTGTTTTTCGAATTTAATTATTGGTATATCATGGCTTTCTGTACCCTACGAAAAGATTTTAGGCAATTTCGTGTAGACAGAATTCTAGAGATTACGAAAACACCTAACCCTTTTTCTCAGGAGTATGGGCAAATCAAAGATTATAGAGTAAGCTCCAAGGAGAAATTGACGATAGTAAAACTGTTGGTAGATAAAAAAGTAATAGGCCACCTGGCAAATTCCAAAAAATATTACGGGCTTGTAGAAGAAATCGAAACAGATGAAGGTGTTTTACTCACTTTTGAAACAGAATGGATTACTGAAGGATTTCCACGATGGTTAATTACTTTTGCAGATTATGCTACTATTTTAGAACCTGAAATTCTGAGAATAAAGCTCAAAGAATTGATTACAGATATTTCTAAAAGAATATAAACTAAAATTACAGGAGTGTTTATCAAAAGCAAATGATTCATTAGATTTGCAATTATATTAAAAATAAAAAACACATTTATGAAAAGATTACTATCAGCTTTAGGTTTAATGATCTTTGGATCATTGTTCTCACAAAATATTGCTTTCGATAAACTTTACTGGAATTCAGATGCTAACAATTACTTTATAGGCCGCTACCCGGTATCTGGGTCAAACGGATTAGCTATTAATTGGTATGGAGGAGTAAGACTTCAAACAGCTGCAGGAGTAGGGGTTCAAGTATTAAATAACGGAAATGTAGGAATAGGAACAACAACTCCTAATTATAAATTGGATGTTGCGGGTAATGCTCAATTTCAAGATATTATTAGTGGGGGTACGAATTCTTGGATTTTTCATACGCCTGATGGTGGTGGTAAAAATTTACATATTGCTCCTAGAAGTTTAGATAATACGGAATGGGATTGGAGTAAGCAACTTACTATTAATGGAGAAAATGGTAATGTTCAATTATTAGGAAAGCTCGAAGCGAAAGAAATAAAAGTAACACTTACGCCAACAGCAGATTTTGTATTTGAAGAAAATTATCATCTTCCAAAATTAGAAGAAGTTGAAAAACATATTAAAGAGAAGAAGCATTTACCGGAAATTGCTGATGCAAAAGTAATGGAAAAAGACGGTGTAAATATCGGAGAGTTTCAGATTAAGCTTTTACAAAAGGTTGAAGAATTAACCCTTTACTCGATAGAGCAAAACAAACAAATTAAAGAACTTCAGAAAGAAAACGCGACTTTGAAAAGTCAATCTGAAGAGATTAAAGAATTGAGAAAACAAGTTCAAGAGCTTCTTCAGATGAAGACTAAGAATCAGTAATTTTTGATAGCTCAAAGGAAGTTTCTTTATTTTTTCTTGTTTTTCCCAAGCTAGAAATTAGGTTTTATTAAACTTTTTATCAGATTAAAATATAAAACATGCTCAGAACTTTCTGAGCATGTTTTTTTAGCTAAATCTAATGATTGATGTAAAGTTTTAGATGTATAATTGATCTTTCCCAGAAGAAAGGAGGTTCAATTCCTAGGGCTCTTAAATAAACATAACCCTGACCACGGTGGTGAATCTCATTATCTACGAAGTAAAGAATGTTTTGATACACCGGAAATTCATATTGCCCGAATAAATTGAAAGTTTCCTGAAAACGTTCTTCGGAGATCTGTTTGAAATAATGATTGATTACCTCTGTCTCTTCATCCCATTTTTTAAGAATTTCTTCTTTGGTTTTAGGATTAAAGCCTTCCTCATTATAAGCTTCCATATTTTTTTCGGTAATTCCTTTTAAGGCTGGTCCGCCAATGCTGATTAGTTCTACGGCTAATTTTGCAAAAGGTCTCATTCCTGCAACAGAAAATTCAAATAAATCTTTTTCAGGGAAAGCTTCAATGACTCTTCTTGTCAGGTTTCTGTGCCCTTGCCAGTGTTCCAATAATTGCTCAGAGGTCATAAACTGTTTTGTAGCTGTGGCAGTTGCTGTAGTTGTCATAATATTTTTGTTTTATTTGTTATTGTTGATACAAAGATAATAGGCGATGATGACAACAGTTTGTCAGTAGTATTTTCGAAATAAAAAATATTTATTTTCTTGTGTTCCAAAATATCATTGAAATTTTTCCGTTTAGAAAAAAGATGGATTGACCCAAGCGGGTAATTATTATAATTTTCAGAGAAATGAAGAAGTTTATCTTAGCTGTTACCATTGTTCCCCTGGTAATCTCATGTAATAAAATTGGTGAAAAAATAGATCAAACGGTTCAGAAAACAACTGAAACGGTACAGCAGAAAGCTCAGGCAGCTGTAGAAGAAAGGGTGAAAAATACGGTTAATGAATCCATAAAATCTCTTACAAATTCTCAGGACATCCAGTTTAATGATGTTTTCCCTAACTCCGGGAAAGACTTGATTTCTGCGGAAAGTGGAAAAAAATTCGTATTTCCTAATGGTACTGAAGGGTATATTTTTAAATATAAGGCCGATAAAGAAACTTTAATTCCTTTTCTGGAAGGCCAGGCTACTACTAATGAAAGTAAGTCTGACCAGAAAGCACGAAAAATAAATGGGCAGAGTATCATCGATAAAATAAGTTTTATTGAAAAATTTCTGCCCGAAAATACGATTGATAAAAATATTTTAGAAGATATAAAGAACGATGATGGTATCGAATATTACAAACTGAAAAGATTTCCGAATAGCAGTACCATTATTTATAACTCTAAAAACAAGACAGTGTTGCAATATGTAGAGGTAAATAAATAATTTGAAGATGGTCGTTTTTTATCGGCCATTTTTTATGAAGTATAGAGGGCTAGAAATGATTTTCAGAAACAGAACATTAAGGTATTGTAGAGATAATTTTAAAAAAGTAATTTAGTAGTATGAAAATTTATACTAAAACAGGAGATAAAGGACAAACTGCTTTGTATGGTGGAACAAGAGTTTCTAAAGCGAGTGCCAGGGTAGATAGCTATGGCAATATAGATGAGTTGAATTCATTCATAGGTATTGCAAAAAGTCATATTGAAGATGCGGAGGTGCTAAAGCAACTAAAGAAAATTCAATTTGATTTATTTACAGTAGGATCTGAGGCGGCAACGCCGGTTGATAAGCTGATGCTTGCTAATGGAAAGTCACGTCTTCCACTAATTATTTCAGAAACAGAAATTGAAGAGTTAGAACAATGGATGGATGCTTTTGAAACTAAACTGGAACCTCTTCAATATTTTATTCTTCCGGGTGGTGGTAAGCCTGCTACGTTTTTACATGCTGCAAGAACAATATGCCGTAGAGCTGAACGTTCTCTGGTTTTCTTAAATGAATCAGAAGAGGTACGTCCCGAACTGATCAAATATCTTAACAGGCTTTCAGATTATCTTTTTGTTTTGGCCAGATACGTTTCAAAACTAAATAACGAACAGGAAGAATATTGGAATCCGAATGAAAGATAAAGCATTACTTTTCATCAACGGAGACGTTCCAAAATCATTTCCCAATCCTGATCATTATGGTTTAATTGCCTGTACAGATGGAGCTTTTCATTACTTGAAAAGGCAAGGTTTTCCTTTGGAAAGGTTAGACTTTATTTCCGGTGATTTTGATTCTCATTCAGGATCGGATGAAGACGTATATGAGGATAAATTCATCCTTACACTAGATCAGGATAAAACAGATTTTCATAAAGCTTTAGAAATTATTTTAGAAAAAGGGTTTTCTGAGATCGATGTTTTAGGAGGAAGTGGTGGAGAACAGGATCACTTTTTAGGTAACCTTACGGTTGCCTATGCATTTAAAGATCGGTTAAACATTAAATTTTATGACGAGTTTTCTGAATATTATTTTATTCCTCAAAATTTCAGTTTGAAGGGTGTGAAAAATAGAATGATTTCTCTTTATCCTTTTCCTTCAGTGGAAAATATAACGACCAAAGGGTTGAACTGGTCATTGACTGATGGAAATTTAAGTATTACCTCAAGAATAGGAACCCGGAATTTTGCTGTTGAAGATGAAGTCTCTATCGAATACAGTGCAGGGGACCTATTGTTTTTTGTAGGGATCAATGAAATAGAATATCCTACAATATATTGAAAAAACTACTCAACATATCAATTTTATTTATTACGATACTCTGTGTTTTTTCTTGCAAAACACAACGTTTTACTTCTCCAGAATATGGTAAAAATGGTATTGAAAGCCACATTGCCATTAAAAAAATATATAATTTCAGGACAGTAGGCCATATAAAAAATAGAAATGGAAAAATACTTAGGGAAGGAATGCTGTATAGAAGTGGACATCTTCATAATTTACGGGCATCCTCTTTTGATAACCTTCAGAAAAGAGGAATCAAAGAAATTATTGATCTGAGAAACGAAAAGGAGATTACTTCAAAGCCCGACCATCTTCCTGATAACATCATTTATAAAAAATACTCTGCTTTTGAAGATCAGGGAGATCAGCTTTCACAGGCTAAAAAATTGGTTTTAAAAGGAAAAGTAAATGCAGCTGATGCAGATCAAAGAATGATTCGGTTTTATCGTGAGTATGTCACAGAAAATCCTGAAACAATCAGAAAGATTATTACAGAAATTCTCGAATCTGAACAGCCTGTTCTTTATCACTGTACTGCCGGAAAAGACAGGACAGGAATTATTACGGCATTAATTCTGACTATTTTAAAGTTTGATAGAACAACAATTGATAATGAATATCTTTTGTCCAATAATTTTAGAAAAGATTTAGTTATGAAAAGGCTTAAGCTTGCTAATACCCTTCATTTTGTATATCCTAAAATGGATTTGCAGGTATTGGAAAAGCTAAGTTGGGTCGAAAAACGATACCTTGATGCTTCATTTAATGAAATTGATAATAAATATGGTTCAATGAATATTTATATTCAACAGGTTTTGGGAATTGATGAGGATAAAAGACAATCTTATATTCGTAAGTTTACTTATTGATAATCAATAAATGTCTACTTGTATTTCAGCTTGATACCTTTCTACAACAAGTTGTAAATTTATGATAATTTTAATAGTAAAAAATCAAACTTTTTTAGCAATTTTGCATTCTTAATTCACTTGTTAAAAAATGAAAATAAAATACTCGGAACTTATTGATCAGACATTATATTTTCCAACGGAAGAATTTAATGTTTCTGAGAACAATTTGTTGTTTCATGATATTCCTTTAATGGAAGTCGTTGAAAAGTTTGGAACTCCTTTAAAGGTAAGTTACCTCCCGAAGATTTCTCAAAATATTCAAAAAGCAAAAAGCTGGTTCAAAGAGGCTTTTGAGAAAACCGAATATAAGAAAAATTACAGATACTGCTACTGTACAAAATCCAGTCATTTTAATTTTGTTATTGAAGAAGCGCTGAGGAATGATATTTCGATTGAAACTTCTTCTGCGTACGATATGGATATTGTCAAATCTCTTTATGAAAAAGGAAAGGTAGATAAAGATATTGAGGTGATCTGTAACGGATTCAAAACAGATGATTATCTGGCAAAGATTTCAGATATGATCAATAAAGGTTTTGAAAACATTACACCTATTCTTGATAATTACCGGGAACTGGATAAGTTGACGGAGAGTATTGATTCTACTTTTGATATTGGAATCAGAATAGCCTCTGAGGAAGAACCTAAATTCGAATTTTATACTTCGAGATTAGGAATCGGATATAAAGATATCATCCCTTATTACAGTCAGAAGATTGCTGAGCACCCGAATGCAAGATTGAAGATGCTTCACTTTTTCATTAATACAGGTATCAAAGATACAGCATACTACTGGAATGAATTGTATAAATGTCTTCGTGTATATGCACGTTTGAAGAAAATCGCTCCTGAAGTTGATTCATTGAATATTGGTGGAGGTTTCCCGATCAAAACTTCTTTGAATTTTGATTATGACTACCAGTATATGGTGGAGGAAATTGTTTCACAAATTAAAAAATTCTGTGAAGAAGAAGGAGTAGAAGAGCCTAATATTTATACCGAATTTGGAAGCTTTACTGTTGGGGAAAGTGGTGCGAATCTTTATAAAATTATTTCTCAGAAACGTCAGAACGACAGAGAAAAATGGAATATGATAGATTCTTCATTCATGACAACGCTTCCGGATACCTGGGCGATTTCCAGACACTTTATTATGCTTCCTTTGAATCGTTGGGAAGATACTTATGAAAGAGTTTTTCTGGGTGGTCTAACATGTGATTCAGACGATTATTATAATTCAGAGCAGCATACCAATGCTATTTACCTGCCTGTTTTCAGTGATACGAAGCCATTGTATATCGGTTTTTTCCATACAGGAGCTTATCAGGAAACTATTGGAGGGTATGGGGGTGTGCATCACTGTCTGATGCCTCAGCCAAGACATATTCTGATTCAAAAAGATGAAAATGGAGAGTTTCAGTATGAAATTTTCCGTGAAAGACAAGAGCCGGAAGATGTATTGAAACTTCTGGGATATTAAATAAATTGATCTGTCATTTGTAACTGACAGGTCAGTATAAAAAATAGGCTGTTTTACTTTTAAAACAGCCTATTTTCTTTATATATCAAACCTGAAATTAATAGATGTCAGTCAGAGCAAAATCGTTGAATCGCTGAATCGTAAAATAGCTTATAAATATTGCGTAAACTTTGTTACTACTTCTTTGCATTCTTATAATAAACCGGTATAATAGTAAAAACTTTGCGTTTAGAAATAATCAATAAAAGACACTAAATTTTTTTTAACATTTTAGCGACTACAGTTCAATGCATGCTGTATATGAAGTACACATAAATTCTATAAGAATCAAAGATTTTTATGATCTGCGCAATCTGCAAAATCAGCGAGAAAAAAAAAGGTAATAGTCTTCGATAGTAAAATAGAGTAGTTCAGTCTAGATCTCTTATAATGATCAGCTCCGATTCTTTCAACCTGTTTTATACAAAATGCTTTGAAATTCTATCCAATTCAAGCTCACTATAATCTGAAATAGTAATATTGGCCAGACTGTAATCCTGATTGATGGAATGCTCACTTCTATAAGCTGCACAAAAAATATGAGCCCTGTATGCTGCCAAAATTCCATTGGTGGAATCTTCTATAACCATACAGTTTTCAAGAGGTTCATTAGCTACTTGTGCTGCTAAGAGAAAAACTTCAGGATGAGGTTTTGATTCTTTTAGTTCCGCGCCGCTGATTTTTCCGTTAAAATATTTTTCCAATCCGAATTTTTCAAAAACCATATTGATGGTTACCATGCTGGCAGAAGAAGCAATAACTAATTGTACTTTATTTTCATAATAATGTTCAATTAATTTTCTGACTCCGGGAATGAGATCAAAGTCAGCATCATTATAAAAATAATCCTTAAAATAAGCTCGTTTAATATCCGCCAATTGTTCGTGAGTATGGGGGAGGTTATACTTCTGAATTAATGTTTCACAAACTTTTTTGGTTGAATTTCCTGTAAAGGAAGTATACAAATCTTCCGAAACTTCAATCTTCAGATCATCAAACATTTTGAAATACGCTTTTCTATGTAACGGCTCCGTGTCTACGATTACCCCATCCATATCAAAAAGCACAGCTTTTAAGGACATAAATTAAATTTTAGATGCAAAAATAGGTATTAAAGATTAAATGACACTAGCCCTTTAATTATGGACGTAATTTGAAATTTCAATAACCCAAACTCTTAACTTATAACTTTCCTTCATCTTCCAACTTCTTTGTATCTTTGCCAGAAATAAGTCAATTTTTAAATCATTTAATTTTTAAATAAAAACATGAAAACATACGCTGGAATTCCTGAAGAAAATGCGTCATTGGAAAATTCAAAAGTAATTTTGGTGACTGTTCCTTATGATGGGACTTCAACATGGGGGAAAGGAGCTGATAAAGGTCCTGAATTATTTTTAGATGCTTCGGAAAATATGGAGCTTTATGACATCGAAACAAATACTGAACCTTATTTGGATGGAGTTTACCTGGCAGGTGAAGTTTCTGAAAACTCTTCGCCTGAAGCGATGACAGAAGCTGTTTATCAAAAGACAAAAGAACTTTTGAAAAATGAAGGTAAATTATTTACCCTTTTTGGAGGAGAACATTCGGTATCTATTGGTTCGATCCGTGCAGTAGGAGAGAAGTATGATAATTTAACAATTCTTCAACTGGATGCTCATACAGATTTACGTCCTGAGTTCCATGGCTCTACTTCTAATCATGCTTGTGCTGTTTTTGAAGCAAATCAAAAACATAATCTGGTACAGGTGGGAATCCGTTCCATGGATGTTGAAGAGTATCAGTATTTACCGGAAGGGAGAGTATTTTTTGCACATGAAATTGCCGTAAATGATAACTGGATCAATGATGTATTGGAACAAGTATCAGGAAACGTATATATTACAATTGACCTGGATGCCTTTGATCCTTCAATCTGCCCTTCAACGGGAACTCCTGAACCAGGAGGCTTACAATGGTACCCAACACTGGAATTACTGATGAAAGTATTTCAAAAGTGTAATGTAGTTGCTTTTGATATTGTAGAATTAATGGATTCTCCGATGGCTAAACCAAGTGCATTCCTGGCAGCAAAATTATACTACAAAATGTTAGCTTATTATCACATCAGCCAAGATTAATATTCCGCAAGAATCGGATTTTTTTTGAGGAATTTTCTTTGGAAATTTGTGAGGTAAAATACAATGATATGTCCACACAAAGTCAAATAGATTATAATCGAATTGCTAAAGCGATAGAATATATCCAGAGCAATTTTAAACTTCAGCCAAGTTTGGAGGAAGTTGCTGAGAAAATTCACCTTAGTCCGGCCCATTTTCAGAAAATATTTACAGATTGGGCAGGAACAAGTCCGAAAAAGTTTTTGCAGTTCATTAGTCTTGAACATGCTAAAAATTTATTAAAAGAAGAAAAATTAAGCTTATTTGATGCGGCTTACGAAACAGGGCTTTCCAGCACAAGCAGGCTTCATGATCTGTTTGTAAAAATAGAAGGAATGTCACCGGCCGAATACAAAAATGGCGGGAAAAGTCTTGTTATCAATTATAGCTTTTCCGAAAGTCCTTTTGGAGGTGTTATCGTCGCTTCTACAGAAAAAGGAATCTGCCACATGGCTTTCGAAAATGATCAGAAAACAGCATTAGGAAATTTAAAAGCACAATTTCCTAATGCTTCTTTTTTTGAAAGACAAGATGATCTTCAAAGAAATGCCCTGTCTATCTTTGACAAAGACTGGAACCGTTTGAATACCATAAAACTTCATTTAAAAGGAACTGACTTTCAACTTAAGGTTTGGGAAAGCCTGCTTACTATTCCAATGGGTAAATTATCTACTTACGGTAATCTAGCTGAGAAAATTGGAAACTCAAAAGCATCCAGGGCTGTAGGAACGGCAATTGGGAGCAATCCGGTAGCTTTTCTGATTCCATGCCACCGTGTGATTCAGTCTTCCGGAAATATGGGAGGATACCGATGGGGAAGTGAGCGGAAACAATTGATGGTTGGTTGGGAAGGAGCCCAGGTGTATTCTTAAAATTAACTATTCATGTAATTTGTTTTAAAAAAGCTAATTAAAAATGATGAACTTATTTGAAGAAATATCAGATTATCCAATCAACATACTTCCTGATGACGGAATTGTAAATTATTATGGAAAGATTTTTTCAAAAGAAAAATCTGATTTCTATTATGATTATTTATTCAATCAGATTCCCTGGGAAAATGACGAGGCAGTAATTTTTGGAAAGCTGATATTGACGAAAAGAAAAGTTGCGTGGTTTGGGGAAAGAGCATTTGAATATACATATTCCAACAGAACGAAATATGCAAAGTTTTGGACTCCTGAATTATTGGCACTTAAAAGAAAATGTGAAGAAGTTTCCGGAGATACTTATAACTCATGTCTATTGAATTTATATCATGATGGAAGCGAAGGAATGGCGTATCATAGCGATGGAGAAAAAGACTTGAAAAAACATGGTGCTATTGCTTCTCTAACCCTTGGAGCAGAAAGAAAGTTTTTATTTAAACATAAAAGGACTAAAGAAAAAGTAGAGATTTTTCTGGAAAACGGAAGCCTGCTTGTAATGAAAGGAGAAACACAGGATAATTGGCTGCACAGGCTACCACCTACAACAAAAGTAAAAACTCCCAGAGTTAATCTTACATTCAGAACTATTGAAGAATAAAAAATGGTGGCTTGAGAATCTCAGCCACCATTTTTATGCTTTATTTGATCACTTCAGCTTCTATTGCACTGTCGTTGTATATTTTTATAAAGGCTTTTGTATAGTCTTCTTTTGATGCCATATTAGGGTTATCCATAAACTTTTGTGGATTTACAGAAAATAGAGGGAACCAGGTACTGCTGATCTGAATCTGGATTTTATGTCCTTTTTTAAAAGTATGGACTACATCCTGTAATCTGAAGTTGATTGCTGTTTTTTGATTAGGGATCAATGCTTCTGCTTTTTCTCTTGAATTTCTGAACCTTGCAGGCATAATTTCACTTCTTACCATTTGATGGTAATTGGCGTAGATCACTCCATCTTTCTTTTCTGCCGGTTTAAAATCCTCAGGATATACATCGATTAATTTTACTGCAAAGTCTGCATCGGTAGAAGTAGAAGAAATGTTAAGCTTTGCCAATATTTCACCTGCAAATGTTATGTCTTCTGTTAGAACATCCGTAGTAAAAGTAAGTACATCCGGTCTTCCTTCTGAAAACCTCTGGTCTTCGGACATATAATTTCTTGGAGTGAATCCATTAAAATCTTTAAGATTTGTGGAGCTGAGAACAGGATTATTAGGATCGCTGTAATATTCTGAAGTACCTTGCCCTGCACTCTTTTTTAAAGTTCCGTTTACCAAATAAAAATTAACTTTTTGAGCTTCTTTTGGAGGGTAATTGGTAAACTCTCTCCATTCTTTAGCACCTGTATCATACATTACAGCTTCCGGAATACCTGCATCTTGCTTAGTATTTCCTTTCAGGTAATGATTAAAGAATTTGGTTTCAAGGTTTTTTTGGTAATAAGTGGCCAGGCTATCACCAAAGTAAATTTCGTTATGAAAATGCTTACCCATTTCCTGAGACCATCCACCATGAGAGAAAGGACCCATGACGATCGTGTTTTTTGCTTTTGGGCTTGTTTTTTCAATGGTTTTATAGATATTGAGAGGTCCCGACAAATCTTCTGCATCAAACCATCCGCCTACAGTCATCACGGCATGATTAACATTTTTCAGATGGGGTAAAAGACTTCTTTTTTGCCAGTATTCGTCATAGTTGGGATGGTTCATAATTTCGGTCATAAAGAAGTTATTTTTGTAATACTTCTCATACCCATCTTTTAAAGTTCCCATTTCTCTGTAGAATTTTAATCCGTCTTCTGAAACAGGTTTTATAAAAGAGTCCATATACCAGCCTTGCTTTTCAGCTTTAGTTTTCTGAACACCAAAAACCGGAAATGTTCTGAAATATCCTAACATGAATTTCCCATTATGCAGAAAGTCATCATTCCAGAAGTCAGAAATAGGAGCCTGTGGAGACGAGGCTACTAAAGCAGGATGATCAGCAAGAATTCCCACAGCCGTATAAAAACCTGGATAAGAAGTCCCGAACTGCCCCACTTTACCATTATTGTCTTTTACATTCTTCAATAACCAGTCAATAGTGTCATAAGTATCGGTACTTTCATCTACGTCTTTTTTAGTTTTACGTTCCACCTGAGGAGTCATATTGGTAAACGTTCCTTCACTCATATATCTTCCGCGTACGTCCTGATACACAAAAATATATTTGTCTTTCATTAAATACTGGTTTGGGCCAACTTTCGTTTTGTACTCATTTTCACCGTACGGAGCAATACTGTAGCAGGTTCTCTGCATTAAGAAAGGATACTTGTTTTTGTTTGATATATCTTTTGGAATGTATACTGCTGTAAAAAGCTTAACACCATCACGCATGGGAATATAGAATTCCTGTTTTGTAAAATTTTCTTTCACAAAATCATCTTTTTGGGGAGCATTTTGGGCATTTCCAATAATAAAAAAGAAAATAAATAAAATGGATATATGGATTTTCATAAATAAAATTTGTAGCTAATTTAAAAATAAAAACGGTTCTGCCTGAGAGAATTTTACAGTAGCTACAAAAAGCGAGTTGTTTCCATATCAGCCTCAAAGATTTTTAAAAGCATAATGTTTAATCGAAAAGGCGCGAAGATCCTTAAAATAATGCATTTTAAGGTGCAAAGGAGGCACTTAGAAAAGAAAAAGGAGAAGAGAAATAGATCTATTAATCACGAGATATGCTAAAATCTTCGATTTCAGAAACGGAACATAGGTCGAGTGGAGGAATCTCAACAAAGTAAATCACATAATTAAAGTCAGGTGCTTAAAATTATATTAAGAGATTTCTCCTATTGTCGAAATGACAGACACTGGTGTAAATTCACATTTATTTGCCCTGCATCTTCTTACCTGCAAATTTATTAAGCTTCATAGTGAGAGAAAACATCACGTAGCGCTTGAGAATAAGATCTTCACGATCTTCAAAATAGGAGTTCATAATGGTTCTTCTTACACTTTGGTTCTGATTTAGAACATCATATATTTTAACTTTAGCGGTCAGCTGCTTATTGAAAAAAGCATAGCCCAAACTGGTATTCCAGAAATAAAAATCTCTTTTAAAGCCGGGTGCAATATTAGAGCTGGTATTGTATTCAAAGTCATTTCCAAAAACAAGATTACTCTTAAAAATATAATTGGTCAATTGTAATTTGAGCGCTTGATTAGTTGTTTCAACCCTTTCTACGCTATAGTTGGTGTAATTTGAAAAATTATATCCGATAGAGTAAGATGGTTTTATGGTAAATTTGTCTTTGACCTCATAGGTAAGATTTAATCCCGGATTAATACTGTAGGAACCGCTTGAAAATTGCTGTCCGTTGATGAATCCCCGGTTATATCCATAATTCATATTAAATCTTGGATTGATTGTGAATTTATTTTCTTTCCACTTAAAACTTTTGCTGAACCCTCCCCCCAAATCAACATTTTTATTGCCACTAACATTAGCATAAGTAACAAACTGTTTCCCGGAATTATCAAAATAGGAATAATTGGTCACATCATTATTGGAATAGGTAAAACCAAGATTCACATAGTAGCTCGTATTTTTCAGGATGTTAAAATTATTGAAGTAAAGATAGGTTCTGTTAGTCCATGTATTTTTAAGATTCGGATTTCCCTGATAAGCGATAAGCGGATTAGAAAGATCAATATAAGGCGTAAGCTGTTCTGCACTGGGAATGGTGAAGTCCGCATAAGTATATAAGCTGAGTCTTTTGTTTTGAGAAAATGAATACTGAAAATTCATATTGTAGTTGGGAAGGACAAAATTTTTCTGCAGATCATATTGTTTTCCATCATAAGTAGCATTTACTTTCATATCGGAAACATCAAGTTGTGCGGAAGCCCATATATTAATTTTCTTTTTATTGAAATCATATGATAATTCAGGTGAAAGCTGATTAATCCTTTGATCCATACTATTGGACAATATAGAATTGTAATTGGAATATTGCCCTGAATTGATATCAAAATCATTGACATCTCTTATTGTTCTGGACGATCTTGAGTTATAGTTTAAATTAAGACTTGCGCTTGCAGAATCAGAAATAGGTTCAGTATACCCGGCACTGAACCGATAATTGTTGCTTTGATTTTTATTTTTGGCGAGCTGATCCCTATTGTCATTGGTATTCTGATTCTGATAAAAAATGGTTTGTGATTTATTTAGATTATTGCTTTTAGATTCAGAAATAGAACTGTTCATATTAGCATAAGCCACTCTTCCTTTTTTCTTGAATTTTTTAGAAAAATAAATATTAGGATTGAAAGAGTTATTCTCAGAATCAGTCCTTGTATAAGAATCACTTTCATTAAGAAGGACATTATCCCTTAATGTAGATGATTTTGAATTATTAAAATTAAACCCTTCGGTTCTGGAAAATGAAGGAGAAATATAGATGCTGGTCAGCGAATCAAATTTAATTCGTGCAGAGGTATCAAAGCTGTATTGCTTGTTTTCATTTTCTCCGTTGCTTTCAGAGTTGGTCTTTAAGGTGTAATCGGGAAGTAGTGTGGTTCTGGAAACTTTGGAGCGGGTTTCCATATTATTGTTGGAATGCATTAAACTGAACGTCTCCAAATCGGCATTTTTTCCCAGCTTATCACTGTAATTAAACCCCAATGTTGTTGATTTCTGAATTCCTTTCGTGTTGTTTCCTCCTTGAGAATAGTATGTAGATCCGCCTACCGTAGTAATGCTTCCGCCCTGCATCATCCAGGAGTTTCTGCCACGTCCCATACTATCAAAAACTTCATCATTCGAAAAACCCTGAGAGTTGATGTTATTTGATGATGCAAGTAGGCTGATTTTGGTATCCTTTTTAAAATAGCTTAGGAGTCCGCTTCCTTCATATCTTTTATCTGAGCCTAATCCTAATGTAAATCTGGAAATCAGTCCTTTATTCTTCTTTTCATCAATGTTGAAATTAATGGTGGTATTGTTTGATTTGGCTGTTTTCCCATTCAACTCTTCCTCTTTGGTCTTTGTAGTGGTAAATTGAATGTTTTTAATGATATCAGCCGGAAGATTTTGTAATGCGATTTTACCATCCTTATCGAAGAAAGGCTTTCCGTTAATCATAATCTGATCGACATCTTTCCCATTAACAGTAATCTTTCCTTCATTACTGACTTCTACACCAGGAATCTGCTTCAGCAACTCCTCAATTTTACTATCCGGTCGTACCTTGATGGATGAAGCGTTGAACTCAATGGTATCCTTTTTTATTTTAACCGGTGATACTGTGATTTTCACTTCTTCAATGTCGAAAACAGTATTTTTCTCAAGTATAATTTCCCCTAAGGCATGCGATTGATCTATTTTGTCAAAATTTTTAGAAAAGGAAGTTAATTTTTCTGCATCAATTTTTAATACGGTTGGCTCGTTCAGCTCATTGGCTTTAAGAGAAAACTTACCCTCTTTATTGGTAGATGTATAATTAACAATAGAGGAATCCTTTTGTTTGAGAAGGTAGACGGTGGCATTTTCTACAGGTTTCTTTTCAAAACTGATTACCTTTCCGCCGATATTGATTTGTTGTGCTTTTAATAATGTAATATTGAATATAAAAATCAATATCCATATAATTTTTTTCATCAAATATTTTTTACGGCCCAAAAGTATAAAAAAAATCCCCGAAATTTCTTTCAGGGATTTTATTGTTATTTTATGGATTACGCCTTCAAATATCTTGAATAAGCATATCCTTCCTGTCCGTCAGCAGTTTTTACTTTCCACCAATCGTCAGAAGTTTGTTCAATTAAAGTTACTGAAGAACCTTTTGAAGCTTTTCCTACTACAGCAGCTTCAGTAGATGGTTCCTGTCTGATATTTAGGTTAGAATCTTCTGTAGCAACAGTAAGCGCTGCACCTGAAGCAAGTCCTGCAACCTGTACATCAATATTGATGTCTGAAGCAGAATACGTAGAATCAATAGTTCCTAAAGCATTCCAAACTGCATCTTTTGCTGCTGTGTTTGAAGCCGCTCCTGAAACATATAAAATTCCGTCTTGTTCCTGAACCTGAAGATTTGAAATTCCAGCAGACTGAGCTGCAGAAATTACCCCTGAATATTTATCTTGTAATGTGCTCATTTCTATTATTTTACAGTGTAATTATAATTAACTTTTCCAGCCTTTAAAGCATCTACAGACTGCTTGATTTTTCTTGCCTGTTCTTTAGAAACGCTTCCTGTAAGTGTAAGTTCTCCGTTTACAACCTCTACTTTTACAGAAGGGAAATCCTTAACAGCATCCTGAACTTTTTTCTGAACCACCGGGTCTACCGCAGAAGTTGTGTCCACTGGTGGAGTTGCAGGAGCAATAGTAGCCATATCCATAACGTCTTTTACTCCGTTTACAGCTTTTAACTCTTTAATCATAGCATCTTTAGAAGCTTGATCCGGGAACGTTCCGCTTAGGTGAGCTACTCCTTCTTTTACTTCAACGGAAGCACTAGGATTTGAAGTAACGATTGTTGTAGCTTGAGTCTGAAGATCGGCGTCAGAAACTTTCTTTTTACAAGAAATAGCTCCGAAAGATACTGCCAGAGCAAGGGCAGCCATTGCGATAGTTTTTTTCATAGTTGTATATTTATTTAATGTATTGATACCATAAATGTAATAATAAAATTTGTACCAAACGGTTAAAAATTAACTAAAAGTTTTATAATTTTTATACAATGTTTTTATAATCAGGGTTTTAATTAAGGGCTTTTATTCCGATTTAATAAATTTTAACGTACAAATTAAAAACTATTATATTTGTGCCACTTGAACTATTTATATGAAAGGACAAAATAAACTGTTTATTGCAATTATTATTGCGCTGATATTGGGTGTAGGAATTGGGGGATTTGTTCATGTGCAATATCCGGAAAGTGCAGTACCTTTTTCTAAAAATATTAAATTACTGGGTACCATATTTATACGATTGGTTCAAATGATCATTGCTCCTTTGGTTTTTACAACGTTGGTTGTAGGGATTGCTAAAATGAGTGATATTAAAATGATCGGAAGGGTAGGAACCAAGGCAATGCTATGGTTTATCTCTGCATCTTTAATGTCCCTTTTTATTGGATTGATGCTGGTTAACTGGCTGGAGCCGGGACATGTTACTAAACTTCCCATCCAGGATGCTGCCTCAGCAGAAGATCTTTTGAGAAGCAGTAAAGGATTTAGCCTGGAAGATTTCGTAAAACATGTAATTCCTAAAAGTTTGTTTGAAGCTTTTGCTACCAATGAAGTACTTCAGATTGTTGTATTTTCAATTATGTTTGGAATTGCTTTAGCAAATTTAGGAGAAGAATATGCTCAGCCAGTGATCAAATTATTTGACATTGTAGCTCATGCTATCTTAAAAATGGTGGGATATATTATGTGGTTTGCCCCATTTGGAGTATTAGGAGCTATAGCAGCGGTAGTTGCCACAAATGGTTTTGAGATATTTAAAGTATATGCCATCTACCTTAGAGACTTTTTCTTTGCACTGGGAGTGCTTTGGCTAGTTCTTTTGTTAGTTGGATATTTTATTTTAGGAAACCGACTTTTTGAATTATTGAGAAGAATTAAAGAGCCTTTGCTTATTGCTTTTTCAACAACCAGTTCAGAAGCTGTTTTTCCGAAGTTAGTAGAAGAATTGGAAAAATTTGGCTGTAACAGCAGAGTGGTATCATTTATTCTACCCTTGGGATATTCATTCAACCTGGATGGAAGTATGATGTATATGACTTTTGCTTCAATCTTTATCGCTCAGATTTATGGAATAGAAATGACTTTGGGACAGCAAATCACTATGCTTTTGGTTTTGATGCTTACTTCAAAAGGAATTGCGGGAGTACCAAGAGCCTCTCTGGTTATTATCGTAGCAACTTGTTCTATGTTTGGAATTCCACCGGAGGGAATTGCTTTAATCTTGCCAATTGACCATTTCTGTGATATGGGAAGAAGTATGACCAACGTATTAGGAAATGCTTTAGCTACTTCTGCTGTTTCTAAATGGGAAGGGCAGTTGGAAGATACTAGTGCTAGTGTATAAATCATTTTATCATTCTAGATAATATTTCAAAATTATTCAAGCTATAAAAAACTAAACTCTTCTTCAATTGAAGGAGAGTTTAGTTTAAATATTGGTATGAAGGTTTAGAATGACAGATTAAGAAAAAATTAAAATTTACTAGGTAAATTAGATCTTATTGGTTTGATGATATATTTTTGCACTATGATTGCCTGGAGTAGAATATAAAAGATAGATTATCTATTCAATAAATATTTTATTTTCATGGCTAAGTGGAAAACATTTAAAATAAAATACAAATGAAATCAAAATTATTCTTGCCCATACTTATGTTGGGGACATCTTTTACTTTTGCACAACAGCAAACATTTCCATCTGTTACTATAGAAAGCTATTCTCCTAGATTATTTTTGAAAAGAAATACTGATAATGGAGGATTTGTCCGAGGAATTCAAACACAATTTGCTAATGGTGACAATGGTTGGTTTTTTGGGGATTTACAGGGTACACAATGGATTGTTTCTAAAGGAGATCATAGCGATCGAAAGCTTATTATACTTGAAAATGGGAATGTTGGGATTGGAGCGACTCCTGCATACAAGTTTGATGTTTTTGGAGATGCACGATTCAATGACTTTATTAGTGGCGGAAGTAATTCCTGGATTTTTCATACACCTGATAGTGGTGGTAAAAATTTACATATCGCTCCCAGGAATTTAGCTAATACGGCGTGGGATTGGAGTAAACAATTTACTATTAATGGAGAAAATGGTAATGCTCAGCTATTAGGAAAGCTCGAAGCTAAAGAAATAAAAGTAACACTTACACCAACAGCAGATTTTGTATTTGAGGAGAATTATCATCTTCCAAAATTAGAAGATATTGAAAAGCATATCAAAGAAAAAAAGCATCTTCCTGAGATTGCCTCAGCAAAAGTAATGGAGAAAGAAGGTGTAAATGTTGGTGAGTTTCAAATTAAATTGTTACAAAAAATAGAGGAGCTTACTCTTTATTCGATTGAGCAAAATAAGAAAATACAATATCAATCGGAACAACTTAAGGAGCTTCAGGAAGAAAACAAAACTTTAAAATCACAATCTGAAGATATTGAAGAGCTGAAAAAACAAGTACAAAAGCTAATATCTCTTAAGAATTAAAAGTAAGTGGCTTTTGTAAGTAAATCGTTTTTGATTCAACTACAGAAAAAGAATTATAAAAACTAACCCCCTCTTTCCATTGGAAAGAGGGGCTTTTATTTGTATCAAATATTGAATTTATCTCACTGAAATTTCGTCAATGAAAACATAAGAATCTCCACCGGCTCCCTGATGCCATTCAGGAAGCTTTCCGAAATGATAGGCTTTTACTTTGATATAGCGGGCTTCAGTAGGGAAAATCTCTGCACTAAAATCTTTGATTTGCACCTTTTCATCTTTGGAATCAATCGTATTATCGATGGTCTTTAGAAGAATGAAATCTTTACCATTCATAGAAGCATAATATTCTACTTTTTTGGGCATTAAGATCCAGGCTCTACTGTCCTGAAGATAAGTAGACGTCAGTTGAGTAATCTGTTGGGGTGATTTAAAATCAATGATTGCTTCAAAAGTTTGTCCCTGATAGCCTTGCCATTCTCCTTTTCTCCAGTTAACAGCTCCGTTGATTCCATCAATGAGGGCCAGTTTTCCTCCTGCTGTATATTGGGGATTTACAGTTGAGTTTATGGTGATATCCCAATGATTAGGTCTTCTGTTGAAATTTGCTGTTGTTATGGAACTTTTTTCCCCTTTCCTTTCAGCATAGGCAGACACTTGGGTAGTTTTGTTAATCGTAAAAGGGCCTTTATAGGCTGTGAATTTTTTTCGTACATTTTTATCATTCTCATCAAGCGTCATATAGTATACTTTATCCTTTTCATTGAGTGGGGTGATTTCTACTTTCGTTGAAAAATCAAAAAGCCTGTCAGCAGAAATGAGAGGAGAAGCGGTTTGCTCAGTATATTTGAAATCTTTTACAGGCTTTACGTTTTCAAACCCTAATTTTCTCAGCTCCTCTTTACTCGTGTTTTTGGTGATGGTTCTTGTTGTTCCATCTTCCAAATGAATGATAATTTCATCAAAATAAGGTGTTACTGTTTCCCATTCTGGTTTTCCGGGAGTGACAGAATAAATCCCAATTGTGCTTAAAACATACCATGCGCTCATCTGACCGCAGTCTTCATTTCCAATCAGTCCATCCGGAGTATTTTTGTAGAAGTTGTCAAGTATATATTTTATTTTTTCTTCTGCCTTTTGAGGTTGGTCAACAAAATTATACAGATAAGCGATATGGTGACTAGGTTCATTTCCCTGGGCATATTGTCCTATTAAACCTGTAATATCTACCTGTTCTCTTCCTGTCGTAGCATTGGGTGCAGAGAAAATAGCATCAATAAATTGTTCAAATTTTTTCTTTCCTCCATGTGCTTGAATAAGTCCTGGTATATCCTGAGGAACAAAATAGGAATAATGCCAGGAATTACCTTCTGTGTAATTGTTATTAACTTCTCTGGGATCAAAAGGTTCATACCAGTTCCCGTTTTTTCTGGCCTGCATAAAACCATTTTTTGGATTGTATAGATTCTTCCAGTTTTGAGAACGGTTCATGAAGTATTGATAATCTTCTTTTTTACCTAAAATTTTAGCCATTTGTGCGATACACCAGTCGTCATATGCATACTCCAAGGTTTTGGAAACACTTTCATGTTCATCATCAATACTGATGTAGTTATTTTGTTTATATGCATTTAACCCAAAAATGTCCAACATTGCCGAGTTTTTAGAAGCTTCAAATGCTTTTTCATAATCAAAACCTGTAATTCCTTTGGCCATAGCATCTGCAATTACAGAGACTGAATGGTAGCCAATCATACATTCGGTTTCATTAGAAGCCAGTTCCCACACAGGGAGTTTACCTCCTTGCTCATATTGTTTGATAAAGGTATTGATGAAATCGGCGGTTCTTTTTCTGTAGATTAGAGTCATTAGCGGATGTGCCCCTCTGAACGTGTCCCAAAGTGAGAATACGGTATAGTAATCAAATCCTTTTGCCGTGTAAAATTTATGATCTCGGCCTCTGTATTTTCCATCCACGTCCATATTGATGTTAGGCTGTGTGAAAACATGATAAAGTGCTGTATAGAAAATGGCGAGCTTGTCCCGGTTTTCAGATTTTACTTCGATTTTTGAAAGTTCCTTATTCCAGTCATTCTCAGCTTGCTTTTTGATTAAATCGAAATCATTGGATTTTCCTTCAGCCAGCATATTTTTAGCAGCTCCTTCATAGGTAGTCGGAGAAAGAGCCACTTTGATACTTATTTTTTCACCCTTTTTTACAGCTGTTGAAAATGCCAATGCCAGTCTGGTTCCTGTATAAAGACGGTCTTCCTGTTTTCTATTAGTTTCTTTTTTTGAAACTTTCATGGGCTTTGAAAACTCGATCCTTGCATAAATATATTGGTTGGTTGCCCAGGCTTCACTTCTTCTGAAAACTTCAATGGTTTTGTCATCAATGATTTTTACCTCCCCTTCAAGAAGCTTATCCCTGTGGTTTAGATCCAGAATAATATTAGCATTTCCCGCCGTATTGAAAGTGTACTCATGATATCCGACTCTCTTTGTAGTTGTCAAGCGAACATCAATGTTGTTTTTATCCAGTTTTACGGAATAGAATCCTGCTGTAGCTTTTTCATTTTTATGAGAGAATTTTGAAGCATAGTCTTTACTATTCAAGCCCGGATTTCCCATTGTTGGCATCAGCATAATGTCACCGTAGTCTGAAACTCCTGTACCATTGAGGTGGGTATGAGAAAATCCATAAATGACAGAATCAGAATAATGATATCCGCTGCATCCATCCCAGCTTCCGTCGATTCTGGTGTCCGGTGAAAGCTGTACCATTCCAAAAGGCACAATAGCTCCCGGAAACGTATGGCCATGCCCTCCGGTTCCTATAAAAGGATTAACATACTGAGCATAGTTTTGAGCATAGATGATCTGAGCAATGAATAATAAACTGAGTACTAAACTTTTTTTCATAAAATAATTTATAGTAACGAATATATTGAAAAATAAAGATAAGAATCATTGTAATGGACTTTGAAAATCATTTTAGATTAACCAGTTCATTGACAATCAGAGTGTAGAGTTACACTTCACCTTCAAAAACATCCTCCAAATAATGCTGCTTGCTCTTGTCTTTCCTGTCTGTGCCTAAAAACTTTTTCCATGCCCGAGATTCATGATATACAATTCCCATTTCCCAAACACAATAAGTCGGGATATGGATATTTTTTCGCTCCCAGATCTCAAAATGACCGGAACCATCATAATAGACGCTTTCCCATAATTCATTTTCACTTCGCCAGGTACAGACTAAAAGCAGATAATTTTGGCCACATCTGTGCATAATGACAAACCCTATATCATCAATATCCTGAAATTTTTCTTCAGTATTTTCTATACATTTTTTGGCATTGATGATGTCCTGTTGGGAAATATTCTGTAAGTCTTCTGCCAGATTATACCATTTGAATCTTGTTTTTCCAACAATGAATATACCTTCTGGAGAAGCGAATTTTGATGGATAGGCAGCTAATGATGTCTTCATTATTTTAGGTTATTAAATTGAGGTTTTGAAAGAGCTTAATTTTAGTGATCTGATTTATCACCTTGTGTTATAGATTTTATTGATTCTAAATTATAGAAAAATTCCGTAAATTTGTAAACAATTTATAGCAATTTTATGTTGACGAAAGAAAAGGTTCAAGGTTTCCTTAAAGAAATAGAAGTAGATGATTTAGTAAGTAATCTTCAGATTGTAGGGAATGATGTTTATATCGATATGACAGCTCATTCACCGGCAATGCATGAGAAGAAAAAGTTAGAAGCTGCCATGAAACAGGCCTTTGCAAGTGAATTCGGAGAAGAAGTTCATTTGAAACTTAAAATCGTTTCTCCGGAACCTAGCGAAATTCAGCAGAGTCAGATCAAAGGAAAACAAATTTCCGGAATTCAGAATATTATCGCTATCGCTTCAGGAAAAGGAGGGGTAGGTAAGTCTACCGTTGCTGCAAATATAGCGGTAACTTTAGCTAAGATGGGCTTTAAAGTAGGTTTACTGGATGCCGATATATATGGGCCGTCAGTTCCTACCATGTTTGATACAGAAGGTGAAAAGCCTGTTTCTGTAGAAGTAAACGGGAAAAATCTGATGAAGCCTGTTGAGAACTATGGTGTGAAGATGCTTTCGATAGGTTATTTTTCCGGAGCTAATCAGGCTGTAGTTTGGAGAGGTCCTATGGCTTCCAAGGCATTAAATCAGATGATCAGAGATGCTGCCTGGGGAGAATTAGACTTTTTATTAATAGACTTACCTCCGGGAACAGGAGATATCCACTTATCCATTATTCAGGAAGTACCTGTAACTGGAGCCGTGATTGTAAGTACTCCACAACATGTAGCTTTAGCAGATGTGAGAAAAGGAATTGCGATGTTCCAAATGGAAAGTATTAATATTCCGGTTCTTGGATTAATCGAAAATATGGCGTATTTTACACCGGAAGAATTACCGGATAATAAATATTATATCTTTGGAAACCAGGGAGCACAATATTTGGCAGAAGACCTTGGAATTCCGGTACTGGGAGAGATTCCGCTGATCCAGAGCATAAGAGAAGCTGGAGACGTTGGAAGACCTGCCGCATTACAGGAAGGTTCGAAAATTGCTGAAATTTATACGGAAACAGCACGTAAAATGGTAGAAAGTCTTGTAGAAAGAAATAAACATCTTCCTCCGACAGAAGCTGTAAAAATTACAACAATGGCCGGATGCTCACCAAAAGCTAAAAAATAATATTTCAAATTAGATTTTTGAATAAACCGAATTGAACTGAAAAAATATGGAAACAAATATAACACACGAAGATACTGTAACAAGAGTAATGGAGGCTTTAGAAAGTATTCGTCCGTTTTTGAATAAAGATGGAGGGGATATTGAGCTTATTGATGTGAAAGATAGCTCGGTTTATGTAAAACTTTTAGGAAACTGTTCCGGATGTTCTTTGAATTTTTCAACCCTTAAACTGGGAGTGGAAAATACAATCAAACAACACGCTCCGGAAATATCAAAGGTAATAAGCGTAGAGTAGAAAGATAATTGTATTATAATAATTAAGACAGGTTTTTGAAACCTGTCTTTTTTTGTGATTTATATCTAAGTTAGAAACTGTGAAAAAATTAGAATTAATATTAAATTCATATAGAAATAATTCTATGTTTTTGTGAGTTTTATTAGTGTTACTTTTGTAAAAAATTTATTTACAACACTATATGATGTTTCCTTCCCTTCGACTATTTTTTTTCTTTTCATATCTTGATGTATGCAACCCTTCAATTTGGAATGAGGCCGAAGATGAAACTATTCATAATAGTGTAAGGGGAGTAGCAGATTTTATAAGATCACATGATCTCCATAAATACAAAACTATATAATTTAACGACTAAATACAATTAAAAAACAGGTGTAAGATATTATCAATGCAAAAGTGTAAAGAAACGTACAAGACTATCGAAATTACCGATCCAGGTTATGAATTTCCCCAAATACAGGTCAACTATTATAAAAATAAGGTAAAAAGGCTTTATAATAAAGAAATTTCTTTTGAAAAATACGGTCTCGGCCTACATGTTGTATTGAATTTTATGATAAAAATCGGAAGAGGAATTGCTTTCCGTAAGAAAGAGTCCAGCGAATTTCTTGTGGAAATTATGATTAAAAACTAAGAACTATGAAAAGAATACTCATTGCAGATGACCATTATATTGTGAGAACGGGGACGGCACTGCTGTTGGAATCAAAACTTCAATATCCTTGTGAAATAGATTTCGCTGAAAATTATATTGAAACAAAGGATAAAGTTTCTAAAAAACAATATGATCTGGTGATTCTCGACATTGATATGCCTGACAGTGTTTTTAAAGCGATGGTGAAGGAGCTTAAAAAGAAACAAGCTCAGCTTAAAATCATGATATTTTCCATTTATGATGAAAGTGTCGGAATACAATATATAGAAGAAGGGGCGGAAGGATTTCTTAATAAAGGAGCTTCGGAATTGGAAATTCTGAGAGGGATTACGGCAATATTTGAAGAAGGATATTATTATCCTTCAAAGATGGTTAGTAAACTTTTGGCTCATTCTAAAGATACCCATACGGTAGAAAAGCTTTCTAAAAGAGAATTTCAGATATTTAAACTTTTGGCCGAAGGAAACGGCAATATTGAGATTTCCAATATTTTAGACCTTAGAATGTCTACGATAAGTACCTATAAAAAGAAAATTTTTGAAAAACTGCAGGTTAAGAATGTGGTTGACCTGGTACGTATATATGATGATATGCACTAAAGAGAATAAAAAAAGCTTCAGGAATTCCTGAAGCTTTTTCGATCATTATAGATCAATATTTTATTTTACAATAAGCCTTTTGATTAAGCCTTCAGAAGTTTTAATAAGATAAACTCCTGTAGAAAGTCTCGAAGTATCTATTGTCAAAGCTTTTTTCTCTTTTCCAATTAATTTTCCTGACATATCATACAATTCATATCCCTGCTCTCTGTTAAAGTACAAAGGATTTCCTTTTGCAACCGGATTAGGGAATACATTGAACGTACCTTTCTCAGTATTTACTTCACCTGTTCCTAAAGTAGATTGTGCTATTTCATACATGGATAAGGTTCCACTTACTTCATTGGCAACAATGACATACCCTTTTCCAGTCGTTGTGTTTTCAGGGGCTATATAAATAACACCTTCAGGTCCGTTATCACCTCCGTACGCAGAAGTGGTGCGAGAGTTTTTATAATCGGTGAATGTTACATTATTTGGATCAGTAATATTATATACCATAACCCCTCCGGTTCTTTCCAGCGTGATAAATGCATAGGTTTGGCCGTTAATTGTGCCTAATGCAACACCTTCCGGTTCAGGTCCTTTTGCACGGCTTCTGTTTTTGGCTCCGTTAGACGCATTGTCTGCATTGAAAATTAAAGGATGATTAGCTGCTATATACCTCTCAAACTGATCACCGCTATCATATACTAGTTGTTTTGTATCTGCATTGAAAATGGAGAAGGAACGGGCTCCCAGAGCATTGATCTCTTCATATTCTGAATCTCCGTCAGTGTTTCCGTTGACAGTTGTTACCCTGAATCTTCCCAGATTATGAGAAGCCTTTAATATAGATGAATTAGGGAATATGGTGTTATCTAAAGTATAGCCGTTGGCCCCTACTGTTGTTCTTTCACTAAAGCCCGGCAGATCTTTTTCATCTCCTTCATTAGCAGTAACAATATAATGGGTATTCCCAATTTTGTAATTTTGTATGGCATCAGGAATATAAAATGCTTTTACAGGCCAGTTGGCAATTAAAATTTCTCCGTTGTTATCTGAAGCGTCAAATCCGTTTCCTG
Organism: Chryseobacterium piperi; assembly: GCF_002285635.2. Taxonomy (NCBI): domain Bacteria; kingdom Pseudomonadati; phylum Bacteroidota; class Flavobacteriia; order Flavobacteriales; family Weeksellaceae; genus Chryseobacterium; species Chryseobacterium piperi. Next base: position 4,386,103 of record NZ_CP023049.2, read on the forward strand.
GCAGGCTCATATCTTTTTTACCCAATCCCCAGATGCTTGTAATTGTTTTTGTTGCAAGGTTAACCTCAGCAATTGCATTATTTTCCTGAAGAGTTACCCATGCCTTTTGGCTGTCTGAACTCACTGTAACATATTCTAGCTCGAGATCCTGAGCGAGTGTACTTGTGGCTTTTACCTTTCTTAACCCTGTTGTGAGCAATGCTGCTTCCTGGGAGTTAAAGCCAGTGAAATCTAGAGTAGTAACATGACCTTGTGTAAGATTGCTAACACCTCCCGAAATATCAATAATGCTTATGGATCCCTCAGGATCTATGGTGTAAGCATCATTAGGCTCACCTTCGTTGGCTGTGATTACTTTTGTTCCGTCCGGAGTGAATGTAATCATGTCGGGCAAAGCACCTACCGTTACCTGTTTCAGAAAGTTTCCATTAATATCAAAGAATATGACTGAACCATTTTGCTGTGGATTAGTATTAGGGGAAGCAACAGCTAAAATCTCATTTTTTACGGCAATGCTGGTGATACCTCCATAAGGTGCCATATTAACGGTTTTCGTAACAACGGGAGTTGTTGGATTACTGAAATCAATGATATCAAATACATCTGTTATTGAACTGATTGTAAACAGCTTTTGGCTCGTAGGATCGTGAACGACGATTTCTGTAGAGCTATTATTGTTACCTGAAGGATCAAAGCTTCCGATATAATTCAACTGAATTTGATTAGAAGGAACCGGAGCCGGTTTGTCATTGTCTACAATGTAAACTGTTGAAGAATGATCGCCACTGATGGTAGCACCTGCTGGGTTCTCAAGACTTAATACAAAATATTCAGCTTGCTGCTCCTGCTGGGTATCATCAATAATCGGAATGTTAACGGTATATGTAGTATTGTTTGGCGTTATATTAATGGTTTGATTACTGAAAGTAAAATCATTGTGATCAGCAGTGCTGAAAGGAGCCGATTTTACCACTAGATTGACACTTGAGGTTGAAGGGTTGCTTACATTAATTTTGAAAGCCAGATTGCCTGCATTTTCGTTGACTTTAATAAAGTTTTTATCTAAAGAAATTGTTGTTCCTACTGTAGTGAAAGTACTTGAAGTATTTGTGGTAATAGCGTTGTCGCTAAAATCTTCTATCAAGTTCGGCTTTAGGGCTAAATAATATGTTTGATTAGGAGTGAGGCCTGAAGCGGGAATTACTGAAATGGTATTGTTGGTGAAAGTTGTTGTAAAGGGAACTTGAGTACCTGTAGAACTCCCTAAACGAAGTTCAACAAGATTTTGTGCATTAGAATCGTTGATTGCTGAATTATCTATTAACCTCACATTTTCATTAAATAAAATGGTAGGATTGATTGTTGTAGAAGCATCATTTGTATTATTGGTGGGAAGGTAGGCAATGGAAGGTGGAGTAGTGTCTACGGTCCCTGACGTCGTTGCATCAACTGTAAAGTTATCAAAACGATTATTTCCTACATTTCCTCCTGATCCTGTTGAAAACTCCACTTTTAATTTAAAATTGGGATTGTTGGAAACGCCGGAAATATTTGAAAAATCAAACGTAATCAATTGTGGATTTCCATCTTGTGGAGTTACTGTTTGATACGTAGTAAAAGTTGTTCCGTCTGTAGAGTATGACCAGGTTTGTGTTCCTGCTCCGGACCCTGACCTTCTGGTAGTGAATTTTACAACTACATTCTGATATCCTGTTGTAGGCAAGGAGAATTGCAACCCACCTCCAATAGGATTATTAAACCTCAGATGAGTTCCTGACGGATCTCCATTTCTTGCGTTGAGATTTTCTATATTAAAGTTTTGTCCGGTTCCTCCGGATGCATCTATTGTACTGGTTCCTCCTGCAATAGCTGTAAGTGAGCCATTGATTAAAGTAGAGGTAGGTGTTGTAATCGTTGTCTGAGAAGCATTATTATTAAAATTCCAATAATGGATAAGTGTCTGGCTGAAAAAACTGCCATGAAGAAAAAAGGCAGCAATCACAGACCCTTTAAAAAAATAGTTTTTGATCATTTTTACTTGAGTTAGATTTATGCAAAAATGAACCTTCTAATTTCTAAATATTTTACGGGAATCTTAATAAATGTTTAACAATCTGTAATACATCATTCGATCATATTTCGTTTACAGTTTGATAGTTATCAGTAATTCCTTGTTAAGGAAAACAGGATAAAGTAGTTTTTTACAATTTCTTTACGGCCTTTTGTTGAATCAAATGTTTCTTTGTCATCGTTTTTTCTAATGGATGTTTTTGGGTATACAGAAACCCTGAAATTGCAGTTAATACCAATAGTACAAAAATGACAAGGACGATTCTTTTTAACATTTCTCTCATTTTGCCAGGTTTTTAATATCACGAATTTCTAAAACAGAGGATGGATATCCTTTCAAAACAGCATTTACCATTGCTTTCCCCACTTCATGTAATGTGAGCGATTTGGATGGTAAAAATATGGGAAAAAACCATATAAAAGGTTTGAAGAACCACTTGACATGGACCTGACCCTCAACAGGTTTCATAAACCCCGGACGAAAGTTATAAGTCCCTTTAAATCCTAATTTTTTTAAAACGTTTTCAGTCCTTCCTTTTACTCTTGCCCACATTACCTTTCCGCTTTCAGTACTGTCGGTTTGTGCTCCGGAAACATAAGTAAAAACCATGTCCGGATTCTGATTCAGTACAACTTGTGCAAAGTGGATTGTAGTATCATAGGTAATTCTCGTATAATCATCTTCCTTCATTCCCACACTGCTGATTCCTGCGCAGAAAAAACAAGCGTCATAACCCTTGAGGTTTTCATCATCTTTATTAAGCTTGAGAAAGTCTGAAACAATATACTCTTTTAAACGAGGGTGGATTCTTCCTGATGGTTTTCTGCTTACACTGAGAACTTCAGAGACATTAGGATTTTCAAGACATTCCAATAGAACACCTTCTCCTACCATTCCTGTAACTCCTGTGATGATTATTTTGATTGGGTTTAAGCTCATGTTTTCCAAGTTATACTTTTATAACGATTCGGCACTTAAAATTACTTTAAAAAAAATTAACTTTTTAAAATATTTTAAATAATTGGGTTGGTTTTTATCTTAACATAAAGGATAATGTATCAATATTTGTCGATATAGCGCTTCTTTTTTAGGAAAATGAATTGTTTAAAAATAATGTTAATTTAAGTTCATTTTAATAAATAGATTCTGTGTTGGTCTGTCTGAATGTTTAAAGTGAAATAAAAAACCAGCTGTGTTAATAGCTGGTTGTATCGTATGGATTATTCTTTATATGAGTTATTTCTGTTCCTGAAGCTGGCTGTAAATATTGTGGATTAAACCATCAGCAACAGATATTTTGGGAACAAAAATTCTGTTGATATCAGACCAGTCCATTACATTATTGAAAATTTTCAACGCATGAACCAAAACATCTGCTCTGTCTTCTCTCAGGTTGTGTTTGGTCATTCTTTCATCTACACTTAACTCATGGAACTCTTTGTGCACTTTTTTAAGATGGGAGAGTGTCATAGGTTTACCATCTTTTGTTTTACTCATTGAGAAAACTTTATTGATATTCCCTCCTGATCCAATAGCAACAATCGGTTTTTTACTGATGATATTTTTTTTAACCTCCTGCTTCATTTCATACCAATTGTCTGGAGTCACAAGATTATTCAAAAGCCGGATAGTTCCGATATTGAATGACTTTTCATATACCATTTTATCATTCTCGTAAAAAGTAAGCTCTGTAGAACCACCACCTACGTCTATGTAGAGATAGGCGAATTCTTTATCCAGTCCTTCTGCTACGTGATTTTCATAGATCAGGGTAGCTTCTTCATCCCCGGAAATAATTTCAATATTAATCCCGGAAGTTTCTTTCACCTGCTTGATGATGTCCTGGCCGTTTTTAGCATCTCGCATGGCACTGGTGGCACAAGCTCTATAATGATCTACTTTATAGATTTTCATTAAGTCGCTGAAAATTTTCATGGAATCAATGACCATTTTTTCTCTTTCTTTCCCAATTTCACCCAGGGTGAATACATCCATTCCCAGCCTTAAAGGGATTCTTAAAAGATTGAGCTTAATGAATTCCGGCTGTTTATTGTTGATTTTTACTTCATTGATTAAAAGTCTTGCTGCATTACTTCCTATATCTATTGCTGCAATTTTCATTTGGTAGTTGTTTTGGCTTTTAAATATTTATACGTTTCAATTTGAGAACGGCATTCCTGTTTGTCATTTCTTACATATTCGTTGCTCAGTTTTTTATCCAGGATTCTGGCTTTTACATTATCCTTCAATTGTATATCAAGAATATCTTTCAGCTCTTTTTTTAATTCCTTGTCGGTAATTTTAGCTGCTGCTTCAATCCTGTAATCAAGATTTCTGGTCATCCAGTCTGCAGAAGAAATATACAGATCTTCTGAACCTTTATTATAAAAATACATTACTCTTGCATGTTCCAGATATTCATCAACAATACTTATGGCTTTTATTTTTTCTTTGAAATCTTTTTGATTCACCGCACAGTAAATTCCTCTTACAATCATTTTTATGACGACTCCGGCTTGTGCAGCATCATATAGTTTTGTAATTAAAGCACGGTCACTCACAGAATTGGCCTTGACAATAATTTCAGCTTTTCTTCCTGCTTTCGCTTCCTCTATTTCTTTGTCAATATGGTGAACAATTTTTTCACGCATAAATTGAGGACAGACTAAGAGACTTTTGCAGGTTTTGAGAACAGAGATATAATCCTCTTTAGGCTTTTTCAAAACATTAAATACTTTATTGATGTCAGCCATAATGCCGCGATCTGCCGTCATTAAAAGGTGGTCACCATAAATTCTTGCTGTTTTTTCATTAAAGTTACCTGTACTCACAAAACCATATTGAATAGTTTTATTATGAGCCCTCTTCTTAATCACACAAAGCTTGGCATGAACTTTTTTATCCGGAATTCCTACTAAAACAGTAATTCCTTCCGGTTCCAGCATTTCCTTCCATTCCAAGTTGGATTCTTCATCAAATCTTGCCTGAAGCTCAAGCATTACCGTTACTTCTTTGCCATTTCTGGCGGCATAAATAAGGGCATTGATTATTTTTGAGCTGCTCGCCAGACGATAAGCCGTAATCTGTATTGATTTTACATCGGGATCCATTGCTGCTTCACGAAGAAGATCAATGACAGGATTGTATTTATGATAAGGAAAGGTAAGTAAAACATCATTCTTCAGAATAACATCAGTTATTCTTTCTCCATGTTCAAAAGCCTGATGGGTGAAAGAAGTTCTTTCCGCTGGTCTGGTATAGGTCTCAAAAACATCCGGAAAATCCATAAAATGTTTGAAGTTATGTATTTTTCCTCCCGGAATAATGCTGTCTTTTTTGGTCAGATTCAACTTTCGGATAAGTAATTCCAATAGCGCCTTGTCCATATCTTTATCAAAGACAAATCGTGTAGGTTTTCCTTTTCTACGGTTTTTAAGCCCTTTTTCTATTTTTTCAGCGAAATTGGTTCTGATATCATTATCCAAGTCCATTTCAGCATCTTTCGTTACTTTAAAAGCGTTCGCTGCAAATTCGTCATATCCGAAATAAGAGAAGATGTGAGGCAAATTAAAAGTAATGACATCCTCCAACAGCATCACGTTTTTTTCCTGTGGATCTTCTGTAGGTAAAAGAACAAACCGGCCAACAAATCTTGAAGGAATTTCTATAATAGCATAGTTACTCTGATACTGCCAGTCCTTTTTTCTCATGGCAACCCCCAGATAAAGACTTTTGTCTCTTAAATAAGGCATTGAGGTATTTTCGTGAAGCAAAATAGGAATGACATTAGATTCGACTACTTCGTCAAAATATTTTCTTACGAATTCTTTTTGTACTGCCGTTAAGTTTTTTGAGGTTTTTATGGAAACCTTATGTTCTGCCATTTCCCCCTGAATTTTTTTCCAGGTTTTGTCAAAGTTTTGCTGCTGTCTGATGACAATTTCATTGATACGCTGTAAGATTTTGGACGGGGGTTGGTAAAAAGATTCGGCAATTACTTTTTCCTTAAAATCCATGGCACGCTTTAATCCGGCTACACGTACTCTGAAAAATTCATCAAGATTATTAGAGAAGATTCCCAGAAAACGTATTCTTAAATGTAAGGGTACCTTTTCGTCCATGGCTTCCTGTAAAACCCTTTCATTAAAAGCTAACCATGTAATATCCCTTGGATTAAAATGTACTGACATATTTGTGCGTAAAATTTATCAAAAATAATGATTAATAAATATCTAATATCTATAAATTAGGTTAAAGTTTAATTAATAAATAATAGATGGGTTTTGAAACCTTTGTAGGTTAGTATTGGGATATCTTATATAGAAAAGAAGGCTGTCAGCAAATGACAACCTTCTTATTTTAATATTCAAAACAGTGATCTGTAAAATAATTATTTATTCTTTAGACAGCACATATTCTATGGCTTTCTGGAATATATTACAGAATAGTTTTGAATTATTATTTTGGGTGCAGCTGCTGTTTCCTCCGTAAAAACCGTCTGGCGAACTTCTGTTGATATACCAGTTAATATCTCCAATAATAATAAGATTATCATTAATAATACCAGTAGGTCTTCCTCCATCGGTATCCATAAAACGTGATGCAGAAGAAGGAGATGAGATTGCGCCTATATAACGATTAAATATAATTGTAGATCCTGATGGGATATTTCCAAAAACGCCATTTGTAGGGCCTATATTGGTAGCGGATATCCTGGCATTTCTATTGTTTGGAGTACTTTGAAAGGAGTATCCTGCAAAGCTTGAGAATGGAAAAAATCCAGAGCCACCATCAGCACCAAGGTAAAAGAATTTTTTCTTTTCGGCTATCTTTTGAGCTAGAATATTTCTTTTAGATTGAGGGAAATTTCTATTTGTAATATACCCCACCCATATAATATCTGCATTATCTATAGCATTACGGAAAGCCTGATCACTACTGTTTCTTACGTCGATGGTTGTATAGTTGAAACCTTGTACTTTTACCGATCCTGAAGGGCCAAAGTTAGCCGTGTTATTAAGTTTTGATCTGGCTGTACTGGTATAAGAATCTGTAGATAAATTTGATCTCCAAGCATCTGGTGTGATAGAAAGTATTGTCATTCTTCTGGCAGTTTTAGCCTGTACCATAATGTCGAAAGTACAGCTCTGCCCACCAAGATTAACAGTAAAGCTAGCGGTGCCCGATGTGTTGGGTGTGCCGGTAATATTGAATGTAATACTACCATTACCATTAGCAAGGGTTCCGGCTGGAGCTGTTGCAGTAAGGCCTGTCACACCTGTTGAAGCGATATTTATAGCTCCGTAAGGCCTTCCGTTTCCTCCTGTATAATTAACTACTTTAGTACCATTGCTTGTTGTACCTACGGTATATGTTCCTGTTAATGCTCCCCTAGAACAATCTAAGGTTGCTACAATAGGGCGATTGTTTCCTACGGTTACCGTAAAAGTACAAGATTTGCCACCAAGATTAACGGTAAAGCTGGCGGTACCCAATGTGTTGGGTGTACCGGTAATATTCAATGTAATACTACCATTACCATTAGCAAGGGTTCCGGCCGGAGCTGTTGCAGTAAGGCCTGTCACACCTGTTGAAGCGATACTTACAGCTCCGTAAGGCCTTCCGTTTCCTCCTGTATAATTAACTACTTTAGTGCCATTGCTTGCTGTACCTTCGGTATATGTTCCTGTTAATGTTCCCCTAGAACAATCTAAGGTTGCTACAACAGGGCCATTGTTTCCTACGGTTACCGTAAAAGTACAAGATTTGCCACCAAGATTAACAGTAAAGCTGGCGGTACCCGATGTGTTGGGTGTGCCGGTAATATTCAATGTAATACTTCCATTTCCATTGGCAAATGTTCCTGCAGGTGCTGAAGCTGTAAGTCCGGTTACACCTGTAGATGCAATGCTTATGGCTCCATAAGCCTGTCCATTTCCTCCAGTATAGTTAATAACCTTCGTTCCATTACTGGCTGTACCTTGGGTATATGTTCCTGTTAATGCTCCGTTGGCGCAATCTAATGTAGTTAATGGAATAACAGTGGTACCATCACAACTATCACAAAGACAATTAGACCAGCCCGTTGATTTAAATACTTTGACACAATCAGCTGTAGAGTCAAAGATCATAGTTCCTATGGCAACACTTCCTCCCATTGGATTTTTTATACTATCCTGACTGGCATTAGTTGGCAATACCAATCCATGTTTGTTCGTTGTAGGTCTGTTGATGTCAAGGGCTCCTCTGGGATTTGCGGTTCCCATACCTATTTGAGCGTTCACTGCTCCAAGCCATAGAGCCATGGAGAGAAATGTGATTTTTCTTTTCATTTGTGTGTTTATTTAGTTGTTAATGCAATAAGCCTATTTAAGGTAAGAGAAAACTCTTACTTTATTAATAGTAATAGTACATATTTGGGAATTGATATAACTAGTTCTAATGAAAGATTAAATATAAATAACGAAAGTTTTTATATTATAAATTTTTTTATTGCTGTTTTGAATATCTAGTTATGTATAATAATGTGGGAATAAAGTAATGGGGAAATTTGTAAAAAATCAATGGGTTTTTCATTATGTTGTGTTTATGCAAAAATACTAATATTTTGTGACTTACGATTAATTTTGATGCTAATATAGAATTGTTATTGATTAAAATAAGAGTAGTATATTGAGCTTAATGCGTGGTATAAAGGAGTGGAGGCATGTTAGATTTTTTTATTGGATCTGATAATAGTTTTTCAGAGAATATTACACAATTAAGAATGTCGAAATGTTATTTAAAATATGATATTTTTTTTCTATTACTTATCATTTATTAATGTAAAATTCATAGATCGAGTAATTTAGTATAAATAATTTGTGATGGACAATCAGACCATCACAAATTATAATCATTTATTTGATGTATTAAAAATTAGTCCATGTATTGCCATTCCATACTTTGACAAGGTTGGCATCGGAATCATACACTATTAATCCTGCGGGAGGGTTGAGCATCTTGAACTCTGGGCTGCCTACATTAGGTAAAACCAAAGCCTTGGTTTCTCCACTGTCTTTTCCTAATATAAGGATGCCGGGAGCGGAAGATTTAACGTCTCCTATAATGACTCCTTTGCTATTGTTATCAGAGGTTGTAATGTGACCTCCTGTTGCTCCACCAGATTTTGGGGTGCTCCAACCTGTGCTGTCTTTATAGAGAAAGCTTCCACTTTTTCCATCAAATATTATGGTGCCAGCAATAGCGTTGCTCATATTACCTACATTTTCTATTGGAGATAATCGTATGCCTCGGGCCTGTGGTCCAAATTCAAGTAAAGCGCTTTTTCCTAAATTATTGTTTTTATCAATGCCAACTTGAGCTTGTATGGTACCGAAGATGCTTATTGACATGATGCCTGTTAAAAATATTTTTCTCATTTTTTTGTTTTTAGTGAAGGTTATAATAATTTTAGTTACAGATCGAAGGTTCGTTAGCAGTATCAATTCGATCAAGCTCTCTCCAGTTTGTACCATTGGATACAAAAAATCGCCCAAGAGTGGTATCGTACACAAGCATTCCTTTTTGTTGGGTAATAGCATTTCTTGCAGTAGTAGTCAATCTGGTAACAACCATCCCAAGATTTTTTGCACGGAGTTCAAGGTAAGTATTAGGTGCTGTTGGCTTCCAACTATCGGAAGCTGTGCTAATTCCCATAGGGGAAGGGCTTGCTGTAGTATCAGTAATGGAATTACCTTGCAGGGTAACTAGCGTAAAGTAATTGCTGTTGCTATTAGGTTTAAAATTAACGGCAACGTCAATGCCTGAAGCGTTATAAGGAACTTTCTTTATTTTAGGGTTAACAGTGAAGTTGGCATCTTCTGCTATAATAAAGTACATGCTGGTGTTTGCTGCTGGTGCACTGATGGTATATTCCCTGAAACATTTGTTTTAAACCTGATATTGATACAATTCATATCCCCTGTATCCTGAGTTTTCCATACTCTGTTCATCCTGTTAAAAGTCTTTCCAAAGAGGTTAATAGGGCTTGAGAAGGAAGTAGATCCCCCATTATCGCCTATCATCGTGAATTGTTGATTGGTGGGAATATTTGCATGAGTCGTGTTACCTGCGGTAAAATTGGTGTCAGTAGAGATAACCAGGATGCTTTTGTTATTGGCATCGATTGAAGTGGAAATTCTTTGATGTAAGCCAGAGCTGTCATCTCTTCCAATTCCGAAAACATTATTTTGATAAGTAGTATCTCCGTTCCATACCACACCGGTTGAGGTGCTGGTACTAGTACTATTTAAATAATTTACGGGCAGACTGGTATCTCCCAGCGTGATTCCGTATTTTACTGCAAGGTAAGAGTTGATTTTTTGTCGTACTTGTGGGGTTTGGGTCTCAGAATATAGAATAAACTCTCCGATTCTGTCGCCTCCTATATTAGTACTCCCTCCTCTTGAATTATCCATTACCAGAACCATTCCGGGATAGTTACTTGTAGAGTTAGGAAGGGTCAAAGGAGGTCCAAAAGTAATGGCATTATTATCAAAAACATATTCCATATTGCCTCCAGATAGTTGATTATAAAAAGAGTAGATACTTGGAATTTCGGTACCTATAGAACTAATAGTCCGGGTTCCAAAAAAGCCCGAGCCACTTTCTTTTTGATTATAAATCCGTGGTCTGTCACCAGAAGTTCCAAACCATGGAGCTTGGCGTGCTCCTGCATTGGTGGTTGTGTTGGAGGTACGGGTTGTACCATTCATAACAAATGATACTCTGTAATTACCCGCAGTTTGGGTTCTTGTGTGATGGGTATAGGATGTTAAGGCATTGGTACTGTTATTGGGAAACCCTAAAGGGAACTTGTAGCCGGTAATGGTATTATTAGTGGATACAATTTCTATTGAAGGGTTGAAATTAAAATTAGGCGAACTTTCAGCAGTTCGGTAAATCGGTTTGGCATTGTTTGCTACTGGTGTTGCTTCACCATTAACTCCTCCAGATCTTTGATTTGTCCAATTGGCTACTATAGCATTATCGTTTGTAGTTCCTGTGCCTGCATCTGCTTTCACCCATATTTGAAGGTTATTGGTGATTCCGCCGGGAGCTTGGGCTGTTGCGAGTCCGGAGATTACAATAGCAATAGATAGAATGTTTTTTCTCATTTTTTCGTGTTTTTTTATGTATTTATTATAGAAATGACCACATCATATCATCTAACTTATAATATGTATTACAAGCTGTATGTGATTAATGAAAAGATGGTTTTATATTATTTGAATCATTGTTCAAATAATTGGAATCCTATATTCGTAAGTAGGTTTACCAATAGTATTAAAAAAGTAATGTTATTACAAATTATTAACGTTGGTATAGTTATCAATATGAAACTTTGAATAGATATTGAAATGGGAAAAATAAAAGAAATTAGTTGTGTTTTTCATCATGTGTGTTTTTTATAAAATAATATGTTGACATTAATTATCAATTGGTGTACCAAAGTGGATATATTATGTTTTGTTTTTATTTAAATTATCTTATTTAATCACTTGTTAATGAATTTTTTATATGTTGTTTTGCCTCTCTGTTAGCTGTTTTTTGTTATGTTCTTATTTTGTGTATAAAGTTTGAGTTATTTTTTTAATATTGATAAATAATATATCGAAAATTAAAAATTAGCAATTAATAATATTAACTCAAAGTGCTTTATTATTTGGATAATCGTTTTAATTGAAATAGCTACCTAAGTTTTTTTCATTTTTATATTCATTAGTTTAAATTTAAATAGACTAGGATATTTTTTATTGGTAATTGGTAGTGTGTTGGTATGTCAAAATAGATATAATTGGCATATCGTATTGAAAATTGAAAGTAAAATGAATTATTCCTAATTTATTGAATAATAGCATGATATTTTAAATTTGTAATCTGCTTGAACCTTGAATAGATCATTGTTTTTCTTGCTATGTGTCAATTTGTCATAAAATTTTGAATGGTACGAATATTGAGAAATGTAGAGTGTAAATCAAATTAAAAAATTAGAAAAAATAAAAATATTATGAGTAAAATAATTGGAATTGACTTAGGAACAACCAACTCATGTGTTGCTGTAATGGAGGGTAAAGACCCTGTTGTTATCCCGAACGCAGAAGGTAAAAGAACAACACCTTCTATTGTAGCGTTTACAGAAGACGGCGAAAGAAAAGTAGGAGATCCTGCAAAAAGACAAGCTGTAACGAATCCAAAAAATACAGTATATTCTATCAAAAGATTTATTGGAACTCATTTTAAAGATGATACAAGTGAAATCGCAAGAGTACCTTATGAAGTAGTAAAAGGTCCGAATGACACTGTAAAAGTAAAAATCGACAATAGAGAATATACACCACAGGAAATTTCTGCAATGATTCTTCAGAAAATGAAAAAAACTGCTGAAGATTATTTAGGACAGGAAGTAACAAGAGCGGTGATTACTGTTCCTGCTTACTTTAACGATGCACAAAGACAAGCTACTAAAGAAGCTGGTGAAATTGCAGGTCTTAAAGTAGAAAGAATTATCAACGAACCTACCGCTGCTGCATTGGCATATGGTATGGATAAAAGTCACAAAGATCAAAAAATTGCAGTATATGACCTTGGTGGTGGTACTTTTGACGTTTCAATCCTTGATTTAGGAGATGGAGTATTTGAAGTATTGGCTACAAATGGTGATACTCACTTAGGAGGTGACGATTTTGATGATGTTATTATCAATTGGTTAGCTGACGAATTCAAAGCTGAAGAAGGGGTAGATTTAAAATCTGATGCTATTGCATTACAAAGATTGAAAGAAGCTGCTGAAAAAGCTAAGATTGAATTATCTTCTTCATCACAAACTGAAATCAACTTACCTTATATTACTGCTACTGCTACAGGTCCTAAACACTTAGTGAAGACTTTAACAAGAGCTAAATTTGAGCAGTTATCTGCTGACTTGGTAAGAAGATCTATGGAGCCTTGTAAAAAAGCTCTTTCTGATGCAGGTCTTTCAGTATCTGATATTGACGAAGTAATCTTAGTAGGTGGTTCTACAAGAATCCCTATTATTCAGGAAGAAGTAGAAAAATTCTTCGGTAAAAAGCCATCTAAAGGAGTGAACCCGGATGAGGTAGTTGCTATTGGTGCAGCGATTCAAGGGGGAGTTTTAACAGGAGATGTAAAAGATGTATTACTTCTTGATGTTACTCCACTTTCTTTAGGTATCGAAACTATGGGTTCTGTATTTACTAAATTAATTGAAGCAAATACAACGATTCCGACTAAAAAATCTGAGACATTCTCTACAGCTTCTGATAACCAGCCAGCGGTAAGTATCAGAGTAGGACAAGGAGAGAGACCAATGTTCAACGATAATAAAGAAATTGGTAGATTCGACTTAACAGACATTCCACCAGCACCAAGAGGAGTTCCTCAGATCGAAGTAACCTTTGATATTGATGCGAATGGTATCCTTAGCGTTTCAGCTAAAGATAAAGGAACTGGTAAAGAGCAGTCTATTAAAATTCAGGCATCTTCAGGTCTTTCTGACGAAGAAATCGAAAGAATGAAAAAAGAAGCTCAGGAAAACTCTGCAGCAGATGCTAAGAAAAAAGAAGAAGTTGAGGTATTCAATAAAGCTGATGGATTGATCTTCCAAACTGAAAAACAATTGAAAGAGTTTGGTGATAAATTATCTGCTGACAAAAAAGCAGCGGTAGAAACAGCAGCAGCTGAATTAAAAACAGCATTCGAAGCGAAAAATACCGATGAAGTAAAAGCTAAAACAGAAGCTTTAGATGCAGCTTGGATGGCAGCTTCAGAAGAAATGTATGCAGCAGGGCAGCAAGCTCAGGGTGCAGATGCAGAAGCTCAAAATCCTGGAGGAAATGCAGGTGCAGATGATGTGCAGGATGCAGACTTCGAAGAAGTAAAATAAATACACGTAAGTAATACTTACTTATAATCATAGAACCGCAGTAAAACATTGTTTTACTGCGGTTTTTTTTATCAATATATTTTAAAGGATTTCCACTTCTTCAGGGATAATGAAAAGGATGACACAGCCTTTCTCAGATTTTACGGAATGTTTAAAGTTGGGTGGAGTATACAGATAATCTCCTTTGTTTAAATCGGCGCCGGCAATAAAAGCATCTCCTTCGATTATAAAAAGCTCTTCTCCGGCAGGGTGGTTATGGTAAGGATAGCTCGCGCCCGGTTCAAATTTTAAGAGAATAGTTGTAGATCTGTTTTTCTCAGGATCAAATTTTAAAGATTTTACAAAGATACCTTCATAATGAATTCCATTTTCTATCAAAGGTTGCCATTCTTTTTGTTTTGTTTTTACGATATAATCGTGAATGTTTGTGTTCATGATAATTTAAATGTATTGGTTTATAACTTGTTCTAAGGTCCACTTGTAACTAGGAAAAGTACTTAGTAAAAATGCTCCGGTACTGAATACAAAAACGGAATAATCCAACGGTTCTTTAAGACCGAAAGATAAAGTCATTGCGATTGCAAACAATAGTGTAAGAATAGATGCAACTAAAGCTGTAGGGATTACCTTGTATCCTATGAGCAGCAATATGCCGATAGAGAGTTCTGCAATAGTTGATAATACTGCAATCGCAGGTGTAAACGACCGAGGTAGGAATGAATTGATTTCAGCAGTATACTGTACAAAATTTTTCCAGCCCGAGGATTGGGCCCCCCAAAAGTTTAACTACTTGCCGTAGCGGATAAAAATCCGACGCTTATACTTATTCTCAATAAGAAAACAGCCAGATGTTGCTTTGTTTTCATACTTATAATATTGGGTTTGAATTACAAGTACAAAGTTCATTATAAGCTGATATCTAAAGAATAGACAATCCTGAAAAAAGCATATAATATTTCAGGTTTTTACATTTTTCTGATATTCTTTTGGGGATAACGATGTATGTTTTTTAAAAAAGTTGGAGAAGTAGAAAGGATCGTTAAACCCCAGCTGGTAAGCGATTTCTTTTACAGAAAGTTTTTCGTATAATAATAATCTCTTAGCTTCGGAAATCGTGAGACTATAGATGACGTTCTGTGCTGTTTTATTGGTGTGTTGTTTTGAAATTTCGTTTAATTTAGCTTCTGTAGTTCCTAGTATATGGGCGAACCGGGAAACCGGGTAGTTTTCAGAGAAATGAATACGGACGCTTTCCAGGAATTTTAGAAATAAAGCATCAGGTTTCCATATTTCATCTCCATTGGCAATTTTACTCCGGTTGATTTCTACGAGTACCAACTCGATAAGGGAATGAGTAGAGATTAGGTATTGGTAAGGTTTTTCGAGAGTTTCTTTGTCAATCATGTTGAGCATTTCTGTAATCAAGGTTGGTTGATAAATGGTGATCAGTTCATTCATTCCGAAATGACAGAATAATCCGTTGTGAAAGATCAGTTCAATATCGCTGTCGCTTTTACTGAAAAAATCAAGGGTGAACTCAAGAGCAGTTAGCTCACCATCAACCGATAATAGTTGATGAAACTGTCCTGAGGTAATGGTAACGATCTGACTGGTTTTTAAGGTAAATATTTTTTCGTCAATCAAAACTTCAGCGCTTCCGTTTTCACACCAGAATAAGGTATATTTAACCACTCTTGCTGGCTTTGGATATCCTGTTTGATTTGAATATTTTTTTATTTCAATCATGTTTATTTATCAATAGGATTACTAGCTTTACTTTAATCTAAATTACAAAAAATGTGAATGCAAAATGAAGGAGGCAAAGAAGAGTAATCTTAATGTGTTTAATTTTTTATAAAGTATGGTAAGCTCGTAATTTTGAAGGAGATACAAGAGGGAATATTTCCTGAAATACTTATTTTGAAGGTGTGAAATAATTGATTTAATTAAAAATATTACGAATAATTGGTTTTTAGACTAAAGTATTTGGATTTTATGTGTTAAAATACTGTGTGCTTTTAATCAATGCATGGTGAAGTACATGGTAATGTCTTAAAAATGAATAACTTTATTTAAGATACTAATCAAAATTTAACACAATGAAAAACAATTACTTTATTCTACTATTTTTTTTCTTATTCCAGTTGGGTTTTGCCCAGCAATATAAGATGCCCGCTACCTATGTTAGCTCATTACAGCCTGCTCAGCCGGGTTTTGAAGCGGGAATGGCTAATGATAATAATGTGAATACTATTTATCATTCCCGTTATAACTTAAGCACAGCAATGCCTGATCAGCTGAGCTTCAATTTTTCGAATCGGGTAAAAAGTATCAATAAATTAATCTATAAGCCAAGGGCAACGGGGCCCAATGGAATCTGGACAAGTGTGAAAATTTCATACTCTACACAGTCTGATCCGGGGACTTTCACAAATGCTACAGGAGTGATCTCTTTTGCGGCCGATAATACTGCTAAAACAATAGACCTGGCAACCGTCATTGTTAGTCCTGCAGTGATTAGGGTTGATGTTTTAAGTGCTCAGAATAATTTTTCAAGCTGCGCTG
Source organism: Chryseobacterium piperi (assembly GCF_002285635.2). Classification (NCBI taxonomy): domain Bacteria; kingdom Pseudomonadati; phylum Bacteroidota; class Flavobacteriia; order Flavobacteriales; family Weeksellaceae; genus Chryseobacterium; species Chryseobacterium piperi. Next base: position 4,402,686 of record NZ_CP023049.2, read on the forward strand.
AGATGGAATTCTATTCTACGGAACCACTGGATCCTATTCAGAAAGATTGCTCACTTTCTGCTAATGAATTTTCAGCGTATATGGATATTCCTGTTCTGCCCCAGGTAACGGGATCTTCAGCCTCCAGTTTTCAGCCGGGAGAAAATATTGAAAAATCTTTTGATGGAGATATTACCACGCTTTATCATTCAGACTGGAACGGAACTGCAGCAATTTTTCCTGTTTCGTTAGTTTATAGATTTGACGGACAGACTCCAATAAATTATCTAAAATATACCCCAAGACAGGATGGGGGAGCAAATGGAAATTTCGGGAATGTAAAAATTAGTTATAATACCGCTTCCGATTCCAATTATATTGATCTTTCCACCCAAAATTTTGGACAGGCTAATACGATAAGAACAGTAGCTTTCCCTTCAGCGATTACCCCTTTAAATATAAAGATTGAAGTGCTTGACGGAAGAAATAATTTTGCAAGTTGTGCTGAAATGGAATTTTTTCAGACCAATCCAAACAGTTTTAATGCCTCTCTTTATTCTCATATATTTAATGATAGTATTTTTAGTACACTAAAATCTACTGTAACCCAGCAGGATATTGATGCTATTACATCGCCATTTATCAAAGGATTGGCTCAGTGTCTGTTCAATAATACCTATAATAAAAAATATAGAGTACAGACGTTTACAGCCTATAAAACTATTGAATCTATTAATACGGAGTATAAAATTGCAAATTACAATGGCTTTGAGAATCCTACTGGAATTGTTTTTGAGGAAAATACGACGGCTGCTGTTTTTGCAAAAGATATAACAAGTGCACATCCGGTTTACCTGAAAGTAAGAGATTTTGCCACTGAAGGATCTTCTCCTGAAAAAGTTTATGAACTGAAAAATGGATTGAATGCTCTTCCTATAACCAATAAAGGCTTAGGGTATATTTCATATTATACCGATGACGTTAATGCTGCTCCGATCTCTTTAAATGTTTCGGCGGGTATTATAAACGGGATATACAAAAGGGGAACGACCTCAGCAGAATGGATAGAAATGCAGAATAATGACGTGTATTCAAAAGTTGATATGGAAGGCTATTATACGAAATTGGTGATGGATAAGGTTGCGGTAAGTAACTTTCATTATTACGATGCACAGCCATTGATTGATCGATATGATGTCATTACAAAGTCAGAAAGAGAATTGATGGGATTTTTTAAATTTAATAAGAATTTAAAGAACAGACAGTTGGTGTACACGGAATTTCAAGGAGGATGGTTTGCCGGAGGTTTAGGTGCTCATTTAGATCTTACTTGGGGACTTTCAAATTCGGCTTCTGCAACGGGGCTTGATATCTGGGGTGTTGCTCATGAACTGGGACATATTAACCAGGTAAGACCAGGGGTCATGTGGATTGGAACAGTAGATGTAACTAATAATATTTATTCTTTATGGTCTTATTATAATATGTATACACCAACAGGTGCTAATAGATTTACAAGACTTGAAGGTGAGGCTGCAGGTAAAACTGTATTTCCTCAGGTTGCTGGAAATAGATTTGGAGAATTTATCATTCAGACACAGGTTGAAGGGAAAAGTTATGCAGATTTATGGAGAGCGGATTTTGTGAACCCTGTAGATAAACATTTTAGAACATTAATCCCATTCTGGCAGTTGAGCTTATATTATCAATTGGCAGGGGCTTCTAAAAATGCACCAACTCTTACTTTTGATCATGATATGTCTGATGAAGAAACAGCAAATCCAACAACTACTCCGGTAGGAGTAGATTATGCCCATTGGTATGCCAGTGTTGTAGATAAGGTTTTGAATACAAATGAATCACAGCTGACCCAGGGACAATTGGTCATGAATTTTGTGAAAAATACATGTGATGCAGTACAGGAAGATCTTACTGATTTCTTTACCAGTACGGGTTTCTTGGTGCCTATTAATGCTGTGATTGCAGATTACTCCAATGCACAACTTACCATTACGCAAAGCATGATTGATGACGTTAAAAATTATGTAATAGCTAAAGGATATGCTAAACCAGTATCTCCTGTAATTAGCTATCTTTCGGCAAATAGCCTGAATGCTTTTAAAAATCTTCTGCCTGTTTCGGGAATAACTGGAGTAGGAGTTCAGGTTACAACCAATGCTCAGGGTCGATTTTTAATAGTTGAAAATTCTAAGTGGGCCAATGCGGTGGCTTTTGAAACATATGATACGAATAACAAATTGATGAGTGTTTCTATTGTGGGTACCGGAGATACGACGTTGAATAAAACCTTTGTAGATTTTCCATCGGATGCTGAAAAGGTATATGCAGTAGGATATAACGGGCAGAAAATTCTTGTTTATCCGGCAACAACTTTATCCGTTGTAGATGTGAAAGGTAATAATAATGATTTTAAAGTTTATCCTAATCCTTTAAAAAATGGAGAGAGATTACAGATTAATATTAAAAATTCAAAAGGAAATCTAAATGCAGAGTTGCGTAATATGACGGGGCAATTGCTTATTTCTGCAAAAGGTTCATTATCTGAAATCAATCAACAGATGAATGATAAGATGCAGAGTGTGAAAACAGGAGTCTATATAATTTCAGTAAATGATGGAAAGGCTAAATATGAGTCTAAGATTATAAAAGAATAATGATTAATTATTAATAAGTGATTTATAAATCCCCGGTGAAATGCCGGGGATTTTGTTTTTTAAAGTAAAAATAAAAATACTTACATTCGTTTATCAAAAATATTGAAAATGAAATGTTCTAAAATAATACTGGTTCTTACTTTAATGATACTCCAATTTGGATTTGCCCAGGAAAAATCGGATGTTCTATTAAACAAAGCGCTTACTGAAGCTAAAAAAGAAAATAAAAATGCTCTTTTGGTTTTTCATGCTTCCTGGTGTCAATGGTGTAAGTTGATGGAGAAAAATATGAACCTTCCTGAAACAAAGCCGTTATTTGATAAGAGTTTTGTTACTGTTTATCTTGATGTTCAGGAAAGAGGAGAAAAGAAAGCACTTGAAAATCCTGGAGGCCAGGAATTGATGAATAAATACAAGGGAGAAAATGCAGGACTTCCTTTCTGGCTGGTATTAAACCCTAAAGGTGAAGTTCTTGTTGATTCTTTTAATGCAAAAGGTGAAAATCTGGGGTCGCCTGCAACTCCTGAAGAAGTAGATTTTTTTTTAACTAAATTGGAAAAGACTTCAAGGTTAAATAAAGCCGAGCTTCAAATTATTCAGAAAGTTTTTGTTAAGAGAAAAGCTCAATAAAAAAGCCTTAAAATAAAATCTCCCGGGATCAAAAGATTTCGGGAGATTTTTATCTGTCCAATTACTGTTTCTGTTTACAAAGCTTACAAAAGAATATCTCATCCTGTTGCTGCTGTTGCGAATATATTTCCTGAAATCTTACAGGCATATATTGGTACAATAGATCCCAATGTTGAACCTTAGAATGTTTTTTCATGCTTTCAAATGATCGTACAAAAAGGTTTTCAATAATGTCTTTCACATAAGAATTTCCATTTCTGTAAAGCCATTCCATCAGGCTGATATGATGGGCAATAATCGTGATTTTTGATTCCTGCAGCAGGTTTTTTAAATAATTTATGGTCGCCTGAATAATTCCTGCAAAATTGTCCTGCACTGCTAATTGGGTAATCTCACCTCTAAGAGTGGGATAGAAAAATTTTAAATACTCTACAGCTATTTTTTTGTTAATAGTTTGCATTGGTTCGTTCATCATAATAAATATTTTATTTTTCAAACACTTTTATCGCCGCTAAAACTGTACCAAACTTATAAACATGCAGCAAAAATAAATACACCTATAAGTAATGCGATATGGGTCACCCATATTTCAATATTGTGTCTGGAATTCGACTCTTTCCACTGTTTCCAGTCGAATTGTTTTCTGATTTTTGTTTTCATAATAGTCGTAATTTTGTAATGAAATCGTTGAAAAATGTAATAAAAAAATGAAGTGCCAGTCTTCGTCATGATTTTTTGTCGGAAAACCTGACGAAAAGGGCGAAATGTTTGTTTTTACACTAAATCGCTGACATTATAGCCCGTGAGTATAAATTTGTTTTGAATACAGCTTTTGTAAATCCTTGGAGATATGGTTGAAAATAGCTTTCCTATATTCTTCATTACAGAAAGTAGTCACATTATCCAATGAATAGATAAATGTATTCTCCACTGCATTTTTAAGCAATAAATCTCCGTTTTTATAGATCTTTCCCATTTTTTTTAAACTTTTAAATAAAAGAGTTCTTTCATTTTGGCGGATCATTCTTCTGATATGATCAGTAAAAGTCTGGATGACACTATAAGGAGTCTGTGTCTTGTTTTCGTTTAAATCATTTTGTATATCGGGAATCACTTCTGTAATTTCCTGAACAGCTTGTAAATAATTCATATTAAATTTAATTATGGGTTTGTTCTAATAATTTTATACATCCTCCAAAAATAAAGACCGTCATAAATGCAATGATCAGCAGATGATACGGTTTAAACCAATGGGGAGTTTTGGGTCCTCTACTTTTTAATCTTCTTAATGTATCGATTCTGTTTAAAGTTTTTAAGTCCATTTTGTTCTGCTTTGAACAGGATGATGCCAACGGTATTCCGTTATCTTTATTTTTATTTTAAGATGTTGTAATTTAGTTTGTTATATTAAATTTGTAAACGATGCAAATGAAAAAAGCATGTCAAAATGATAAGATTATTATCAGAATGAAATGATGTCTATTAATTTGAGATTATTAATATCTTTGCAGTCCATAAAAATCAAAAATGTTTTCAAAAATTATAGTACACAGAGTAGGTAATAAAATCAACGGGGAGTCTCTGACACTTTCCCAGGAGGAATTGCAATTGGATGAAGGAATGGCAGAATTGCTTGAAGATTATTTTCTAGGAGCTTTTAAAACCGAAGAAACCTATCAGTTTTACAGTGATTCCTATTTGGTAAATAATCCTATTTACAGTTCTGTATCAGAAATTTTTGATGATAAGGCAAAATTCCTTTGGGAGTCTGAGAATATTGCGAAACATCTTTTTGAAGCAGCTGAAAACCCAAGAGTTCAAGGAGGAGAATTATTTGTTGTTTTCTTTGAAGATGACAGGGAAGGGGACGAGAAAGTAGATAAAATAGGTATTTTCAAAACAGAGAAAAGAGAATCTTTTTTAAAAATATTTCCTCAGAACGAAACCTTCGAGCTGGAAAAAGATCAGGGAATTGGATTGTCGAAAATAGATAAGGCTGCATTGATCTATAATAACCATAAAGAAAGCGGATACATATTATCTGTTGTTGATAACAATAAGAATGGAGATATGTATTACTGGTTTGAAGATTTTTTAAAAGTAAAGCAACGTGATGATGAGTATTTCCATACTCAGGAAGCTCTAATGGTTTATAAAGACTATATCACCAAACAGCTTCCTCAGGAGTTTGAAGTTTCAAAGGCTGACCAGGCAGACTTTTTAAATAAATCGATCAACTTTTTCAAAGAAAAAGAGGAATTTAAAATGGATGAATTTGCAAGTGAAGTGTTGGGAGATGAGCATGTAATTGAAAGCTTTGTTAATTTTAAAACAGATTACGAACAGGATATGCAGATTAATATTGCTGAAGAATTTCCTATCAATGAAGCGGCAGTGAAAAAAACGCAAAGACATTTTAAAAGTATCATCAAATTAGATAAGAATTTCCACATCTATATTCATGGAGACCGAAAAATGCTGGAGCAGGGGCAGGATGAAAAGGGGAAGTTCTATATGCTGTATTTTGATAAAGAAGTGTAAGCTGAAGGGGGATTGAGAAAAGGCTAAAGGGCGAAACTGTAAAATCGCAAAATCGTTAATTCGTAAGACTGCCAATAATGGTTTACGGAAAGATATATAAGTAAAAAGAGGCTGTCTCAAAAGGACAGTCTCTTTTTAGTATTTCATTGAAAAAAGATTTCGATATTTTGAATAAAAAAAATATCTTGGAAAAAAGAAGATATAAGTCAAAAAAGCAGTCTGTTTTAGGCTGCTTTTGACATTTTCTTTAGATTGTGGGCAATTGCGAGTATGCCGATTTCTACCTCGACTTTATTTTTTCCCCGAAGCATGAATCGTTTAAAATTTTTGTTGTGTTTGAGCTCTGCAAAAACAGGTTCAACATCATGGGATCTTTGTTTTCTGAGTTTTATGCCCTTGCTGGTATTAAGAAGTTTGAAAACCTTTTCTCTGATTTTTGCCAATTTAGGATTGTTTTGTGAAGTGGTTATTTGTCCCGATTTCTGATCTTTTCTGAAGTAATTATATTTAACATAAGCTTTTATTTTCTTAGATTTTAACAAGTTGTAATTTTCTTCTGAGCCATAACCAGCATCAGCAACAAGCTCTTTGGGAGCTTTATGATAGCTTTCTTCAAAACCCAGTAAATGAGTCGCTAATGTTTTGGTGTCTGTTGGGTTGGGATGAATTGAATAATGTAAAATGAATTGTCTATGGGTAGAAATTTGTAGATTGTAAGCGGGTTTTAGTTGTCCGTTTCGCATATGATCCTCCTTCATTCGCATAAAAGTAGCGTCTGTATCGGTTTTGGAATAGTAATTTCTATCTTCTAATAATTCTTGCTGTTTTTTATATTTCTCTAAATTATCTGCCCAGTTTTTCTTAGCATAATTCAGTTTCTGACGAACTTTTGAAGCTACTTTTTTATCTTTCAAAACTTCATTGATCTTTTCGATGGTTTGAGTTACTTTTTCAGAATCTACTTCTTTAAAATCAATACTTTCTGTATTTTCAAGCTCGTCTTTGGCAACTGTTTCTGCATAGTTCCAAAGCTCTTCTAATTGCTCTGCAATCCTTTCTTTGTGTTTTTTGACAGCTCTTCCCCAAACAAAAGTATAGCGATTGGCATTGGCTTCTATCTTGGTGCCATCTACAAAAGTGGTTTTCAGACTTACCAAACCTTCCTTTTCCAAAAGAAGAACAATTTGTGTGAAAATAGCTTTAATCTCACCTTTCAATCGTTCACTACGGAACCTGTTTAAGGTGTTATGATCGGGACGGCTCATTGCAGAGAGCCACATAAAATGGATGTTTTCTTTCAAGGCCTGCTCCATTTTGCGGCTTGAATAGATATTGCTTAAATAGCCATAAATCAAAACTTTCAAAAGCATTTTCGGGTGGTAGCAAGATGTTCCGCCAGGTTTGTAGGTTTTAATTAAGCTTTTGATATCCAAGCCATCAATAATGTTTGAAACAATTTTCACAGGATGTCGCTCATCAATCAACTCCGATAAATTGGGAGGAAAAAGCAGATTTTCTTTGGGGGTGTAATCTTTAAAGACTACTTTTGACGTACTTAACACAATGCAAATTAATCAATTTGCAACTATTAGGAAAGCGAAAGCTTTCCTTTTTGCATAAAAAAGGCTATCTCTTTTGAGACAGCCTCTTTTATTTTTTCTGCCTTTTTCGCCTTTCAGCAGTTTTGCAAATTGACCATTTTACCTTTCAGCCTCTTCCATTATTTCTTTCTGAAAAATAAAGCCCTGCTGTATTCATAATTCATTCTCGCAATATTAAGTACTGAAATTCCTTGTGGGCATTCAACTTCACAGGCTTCCGTATTCGAGCAGTCTCCAAATAGTTCGCTGTCCATCTGTTGTACCATTTTAATAACACGTTCTTTTCTTTCTTCTTTTCCTTGAGGAAGTAATACCATATGAGTGATTTTGGCAGAGGTGAAAAGAGCTGCGCTTGCATTTTTACAGGTTGCCACGCATGCTCCACAACCGATGCAGGCTGCGAAATCGAAAGCTTCTTCGGCAACTTGATGCGTAACTGCTATGGTTGTAGCATCAGGAGCCTGGCCGGTATTTACCGATACAAAACCTCCTGAAGAAATAATCCTGTCAAAGGCCGAACGATCTACTTTTAAATCTCTTTTAATTGGAAAAGCCTCTGCACGGAAAGGTTCTATAACAATAGTTTCTCCATCCTTAAAAGAGCGCAGGTGCAGTTGGCAGGTCGTGGTATTTTCCAGAGGACCATGGGCTAAGCCATTGATCATCATTCCACACTGTCCACAGATGCCTTCACGACAATCGTGATCAAATTCTACAGGCTCATCTCCTTCGATAATCAGTTTTTCATTTAGGGTATCCAGCATTTCGAGGAAAGACATATGGGAGTTAAGTCCTTTTAAATCATAATTTACCAGCTTTCCTTCAGTCTTACGATCTTTCTGTCTCCATATTTTAAGGTGTAAATCCATAATTTTTGTTTTTATTTATAACTTCTTACGGTTGGTTGTATCTCTTCAAATACAAGCGGTTCTTTAATTAATTCCGGTTCATTGTTCTCTCCTGTCCATGCCCATGCAGAGATAAACTGGAACTCGGAATCGTTTCTCAATGCTTCTCCGTCTGGAGTCTGATATTCTTCACGGAAGTGAGCACCACAGGATTCATTTCTGGTTAAAGCATCATAGCACATCAGTTCTCCAATTTCAAAATAATCGGCTACACGGCCCGCTTTTTCGAGTTCGGTATTCATATGATCTTTATCTCCTGAAACCCGAACATTTTTGTAAAACTCTTCTTTTAACAGGCGTATTTCTTTAATGGCATATTTCAATCCTTCTTCATTTCTTGCCAGTCCACAATAATCATACAGTAGTTTTCCTAATATCTTATGATAATAGTCGACTGTTTTCGTTCCCTGAATGTTGATTAAACCTATGATCTGTTGCTTAACGGCATTTTCAGCCTTTTCAAACTCAGGATGATCTGTGGAAATTTTACCGGTATGAATTTCACCGGAAAGATAATTGGCAATGGTGTAGGGAGCAATGAAGTACCCGTCAACAGAAGCTTGAAGCAGGGAATTGGCTCCTAGTCTGTTGGCTCCATGATCTGCAAAATTAGCTTCCCCCAGAGCAAATAATCCCGGAATTGTTGTCATCAGCTCATAATCGACCCATAGGCCACCCATTGAAAAATGTGCTGAAGGAGAGATCATCATAGGTTCTTTGTAGGCATTGTATCCTGTAATTTTAAGATACATGTCAAATAGATTTCCATATTTTTCCTGGATCTTTTCTTTTCCCTGTTCTTTTATAGCTTTGGAAAAATCCAGATATACTGCATTTTTTAAAGGACCTATGCCAAATCCGGCATCAATTCTTTCCTTGGCTGCCCGGGAAGAAATATCTCTGGGTGCTAGATTTCCAAAAGCTGGGTATCTTCTTTCCAGGTAATAATCTCTTTCATTTTCGGGAATGTCGTTAGGAGTCCTGGTTTCATTTTCTTTCAATGGAACCCATATTCTCCCGTCATTGCGAAGAGATTCCGACATAAGCGTTAGCTTGGACTGGTAATCTCCTGATTGTGGTAATGAAGTAGGGTGTACCTGAATCCAGCTTGGAGAAGCCATGAGAGCTCCTTTTTTATGTGCTCTCCAGATCGCAGAACCATTGCATCCCATTGCCAGGGTTGACAAATAATAAATCTTACCATATCCACCTGTTGCTAAAATAACAGCATGAGCGGCATGTCGTTCAATTTCTCCGGTATCCAGATTTCTTACGATGATTCCTCTGGCTTTACCATCAATCATTACCAGGTCGAGCATTTCATGCCTTGAAAAAAGTTCCACGGTTTTTTTACTAACCTGTCTCATTAAAGCCTGATATGCTCCCAAAAGCAGCTGTTGTCCGGTTTGTCCTCTTGCGTAAAAAGTCCGGCTCACCTGAACACCACCAAAAGAACGGTTGTTGAGGTAACCTCCATACTCTCTTCCGAAAGGCACTCCTTGTGCTACAGCCTGATCGATGAGGTTTAAAGAACATTCTGCCATTCGGTATACATTGGATTCACGAGCCCGGAAATCACCTCCTTTTAAAGTGTCTACGAACATTCTGTATACGCTGTCACCATCATTTTTATAATTCTTAGCAGCATTAACACCGCCTTGGGCAGCAACTGAATGTGCCCTTCTCGGGCTGTCCTGAAAACAGAAAGATTTGACATTATAGCCCATTTCTCCTAAAGAGGCAGCAATTGAGCTCCCGGCTAATCCGGTTCCAACCACGATAACGTCTAGTTTTTTACGGTTGGCCGGGTTAACGAGTTTTGCTGTTTTTTTATAATTAGACCATTTTTGTTCTAACGGCCCTTGAGGTATTTTAGAATCTAGCATCATCATTTTTTTTATTTAATTGGCGGTGAAGAAAACGTAAATTGGCATTAGGGCAAATCCCAGACTGATAATTACCGAATAGGCGATTCCTATGGTTTTAAACCATTTGACAAATTTAGGATGGTACAATCCCAGCGTCCTGATTGCACTGTATATGCCATGAATAAGATGATAACATAGGGCAATCATGGACAGGATATAAATAAGTACATACCACCATTCCTTAAAGACTGTTATGACGAGGATATATAAATCTTTATTTCCATTTTCATCCAGTGGAGGAGTGCCGAATTTATAAACGTACCAGAAATTCTGAAAATGAATGACCAGAAAGATTAATAATAAAGTTCCTAATATGCCCATATTACGGGAATACCATTTACTGGCTCTCCCTCTTCTGTCAGATTGGTAGTTTCCTCCTGATTTTTTATTTTTTAATGTGATAATTAAGCCATCTAATGCATGAAGAGCAATACTGATGTAGAGGACATAGGAAACAATTTTTATTACAATATTTCCTGATAAAAAATGAGAGTAAGCATTAAATTGCAGATGAGCCTGCTCCTGAGGTAAAAACAGCTGAAGGTTTCCAAGGAAGTGAATCAGCAGAAAGAAGCTTAGGAAAAGTCCTGTAAGGCACATCAGCATTTTTCTTGACAATGTAGTCAGCATAATTTTTTATTTTTTTATTAATAATAACCTAAGATTTTCATCCAAAGACCTCCGACAACCATGTAGATAATAAGCAATACAATTCCTATTTCCAGACCACGAAGCCACCAGGCTTTCAATTCTACATAGCCACTTCCGAAAAATACAGGAGCTGGGCCATGGCCATAATGGGTAAGAACTCCGTAGATGGATCCTAAGAAACCCAACATCATAGCTAAAAGCATCGGGGGAATTCCAACTGCAACTCCTACACCCAATAATGCAGCATACATTGCAGCAACATGAGCTGTTGCACTAGCGAAAATATAGTGGCTGAAAAAGTACACGACTATAATTACAGGAAAGGCTACCTGCCAGCTTAATCCACCAATTTTAACTTTGATGAGATCACTAAACCAACCAATGAATCCCAGTTCATTTAATGAGCTTGCCATCATAACCAATACTGCAAACCAAACGATAGTATCCCATGCTCCTTTTTCAGCTTTTACATCCTCCCAGGTTAGTACAGATGTTAATAACAATAGGGTTAATCCAATAAAAGCAGTAGTTGTAGCATCAATAGAAAGAGCTCCGCCAAAAATCCAAAGAGCCAGCAGAATAAAGAATGCCAATAACATCAGCCACTCGTTTCGGGAAATAGGCCCCATTTCCTTTAGTTTTTCAGCTGCCATTTTAGGAGCATTTCCTGTTTTTTTCAATTCCGGCGGGTATAATTTGTATAAGACCAAAGGAACGACAAAGAAGGCAACGAGTCCTGGCAGAAATCCTGCTGCAGCCCATGACATCCAGGTGATATTAATTCCAAGGTTAGCAGCGAATTTCTGACACATTGGATTGCTGGCAGTCCCGGTTAAGAACATAGATGAGGAAATCAGATTCATATAGTAACTATTCAGTGTTAAGAATGAACCTAATTTTCTGTGGGTTTCAGGTTTCTCAGGGACGGAATCGAAACTGATAGCCATCGATTTCATAATAGGATAGATAATTCCGCCACCTCTTGCTGTATTGCTGGGTATAGCCGGTGCAAGACAAACGTCTGCAAGTCCTAAACCATAAGCTAAGCCTAAAGAACTTTTACCGAAAATTCTGATAAACAGAAAGGCAATACGGTTTCCAAGTCCTGTTTTAATAAATCCACGGGCAATAAAGAACGAGATTCCAATAAGCCAAATAACTTTATCTCCAAAACCAGAAAGTGCTTTTGTAATTGATTTTCCTGCATCTCCGGGAGCTACCACCTGCGTAAGTGCTGTAAATCCAACAGCCATCATACACATGGTACCCATTGGAGCAGCTTTAAGAATAATTCCTAAAATAGTTGCTGCAAAAATTGCAAATAAGTGCCACGCATCGGGAGTAACACCGTCGGGTACAGGAATGAACCAGATAATAAGGGCAACAGCAAAAGTAATTGCCACATTTTTGATATTAATTTCTTTCATAATAGTAAAATGATATTAATGATTAGAATCTACTCTGTACCTGAACAATGAATAGATTGTTGTTATATTGAGAAGTGTTGACAACCTGTTTTTTGTAACGGTCGAACTGAACACCGAGCTGGATTCTGGCTCCATAATTTTTAAGAAATTCTAAGCCAACCATAGGGGTGATGGTTTGCCGTGGGTTGGAATTCATTCTGAAATTGGTATCCAGATATTCATACCGGCAGGATAATTCAAAAGCGCTGAGATTTTTGTGATTAATCTCGTATCTAAGGTTAGGTAGAAAATAAATGCCGCGAATCAAATAGTTGTCCGGATTAGAAGGCCTTTGCTCCGGATCTATAGAATTGTATAATACATGATTGGTAGCTTGTTTGGCCTCCAGCTGCATGTCGAGACTCCATCTGGGGTCAAAAGTAACCAATGAGCTGAGATCAACCCCCAGAGCATATACTTTTTTACCGAATACTTCGCCGATACCACCATTTAACCCTACGTTAAAATTATATTTTTTGGCAAGACCGAATACTAACCTCGTTGAGTACTGTTTACCATTGTCATTATCATTAATCTGGTTTTTCCCGTTTCCATTAACTACAGAAACTGCGTATTGAAATGGGATTTCTCCCAGTTGAAGCTGACCGGTTGCAGACATTCCTATCTGAAAACTAGTCCATCCCAGTTTTCCAAATTCTGTATACTGGTTAGACCAGTCCAGGGATTTGATGATATCTATAGGATAAGTTTCTTCAATACCAAACCATGGACGAAACTGCCCAACAGTAATAGCTAGTTTTGGGTTGAAAGTATATTTTAAAAAAGCATTTTCTAGAACCCTGCTTTTGGGATCATTTTTGAAGTCTGCTAAATTTGCCAATAGAACAACCTCTGTACGTTTACTGATCTGTGCCCGAACCTGTACTCTCATATATTTGAGCATGAAATTATTATCGGTTCCAGAGCCATCTTCATGATGGAGACCGTTCACGTCCACATCTTTGGTCATGCCTACAAGATAACGTGCCTGAAAAAGTCCCTTGATCTGAAGTACGGGATATTTAACAGGATCTTCTTCCTGTTTGGCTTGAATGGTGTCTTTTACCTGTCCGGTCAATGATAAGGAGAATAACAAGAAGCAAAATAATTGCTTGCTTTTTTTTATTGAAAAAAAAGTCATAGTGCTTTATATTGGGTTAAATGATTGATGAGGTCTTCTAAAGTTTGCTCACTTTTGATGTACTTTAGAGAAATTCAGAAGTTTTAAGCTTAGGCAAAAACTGAAGATGATCGATGGGAAATTTTTCATGCTGATGTATTTGATTATTAGAGAAATAAATATTGAATAATTGGTTAAATAATTCAATATTTATCATTATATTCATGTTTTGGTGATATAAATTTACTAATTTTAGCTTAATTAACAGAATTATTATATTTTAATATTGGATAAATGCGAATAATCATTTATGAGGTTTTTTAAGAAAAATGACTTGTTTTTTTAGTGAATTTTTCTTATAATATAAATGAAAAAGGAATCTTTAAACAGGCCTGGTAATGAACGGACTATCTCCGAAAATTAGGTACCACAAAGTAATATAGCTCCGAAAAAATCGTTATATTTGATTGTTTTTTGAATATTATGAATTTTGTAGAATGTCATGAAGAGCCCATACATATTCCGGGGTATATACAAAGTTTTGGATACCTGATTGGCATTAATGCAGAATCTCACACCATTGCTTTTTTCAGTGAAAATATCAGGGATATATTTACTGTCGAGAATGTAAGATCAATTTTCGATAAGAAGATTACTGACATTCCTGAAAGCTTCCAAAGTATTATTGAATCAGAAATTTATACTTCACTGGATCAGTTCACCAGAAGAGAAAATGAGACCCATTTTGATAAAATATTTATCAATGGAAAAGAATATCATTTTTCCGTTTTTCGAAACGGAGACCATATCTTTTTAGAATTTGAAGCGGTATTAGAAAATCCTAATAAGCGGATATCTAATAAGTATGATAATTTCTATATTATTGACAATGCCCAAGATATTTGGGATCAGTTACTCAATACACTTTCCAAAATTGTGAATTATGACCGGATGATGGTGTATAAATTTATGGCAGATGGTTCAGGGAAAGTGGTGGCTGAAAAGAGAAATGAAAATATGCAAAGTTACCTTGGTCTGCATTATCCCGAAACGGATATTCCAATGCAGGCAAGAAGGCTGTATATGAAAAAAAGAAAACGGATTTTCAGTAATGTATATGCTGAAACAGTTCCCCTGATGAGTAAGACTGAAGATAAAATTGATCTTACCTTTGCTGCTTCAAGGGGAATGTCCCCGATTCATGGGCTGTATATTAAAAACTCAGGAGCTTCTTCAAGCTTCAGTGTTTCCATTATTATTGATGATAAGCTGTGGGGGTTGGTTACCTGTCAAAATTCTGAACCGAAACATATAGATCTTGAAGATAGGGTACAGGCAGGAATTTTCACTGCCTTGGCATCAAATGCCTACTCGTCATTTAAGACTAAGAATGAGCTTAAATATCGACTGGATTTAGATGAGCAGTCATCTTATTTAAAAACAGAATTTCTAAAATACAATTCTTTATTCGATTCTTTGGTTGAAAGCAGGATGGAAATTAAAGATTTACCGGAAGCCGATGGTCTGGCTATTATTTCTGATGAAAATATAGTAACTATAGGGATTACCCCTGTGCATGATGTGATCCGGAAAGTGGTAGACTGGGCCTATGAAAATACCGATAAAAGTATTTATATAAACCGCAGTTTCCTAAAGGAACATGCGGATGATTTACCCTTAGATAAAAATACAGCGGGCATTATCATTTATTTTATTGACAGGAGTAAAAATGAAATGCTGATGTGGTTTCGTAAAGAGTTTGATGAGCATATTCATTGGGCTGGAAACCCGGAAAAAAAGATAGAAATCTTCGTACAGGATGGACAGGAGAAGCAGGTGGTGTCTCCAAGAACTTCTTTTGAGGTTTTTGCAGAAAATATCAAAGGAAATTCAAAAAGATGGAATTCTAGAAATATCAGCGCAGTACATGCTATCCGGAATGTAATTTTAGAAACTTCCCACAAACAGTATAATATCATTAAACACCTGAACGATCAGTTGAAAAAAGTAAATGAAGAATTAGATAGTTTTTCCTATACAATTTCGCACGACTTGGGAACTCCCCTTACCGTTATGAAACTTAATGCTCAGATGCTGCTTGCCAATTTTGAAAATTCTGAAAAAAACACCAATAAGCTGAAGTCTATTATTGAAGAGATTGATAATATGGCTATAATGATGCATGATGTATTGCAGTTAAGCCGAGCTAAACACAGTGAAATAGAGCTGGAGAGTCTGCCGACCATGAATGCCATTAAAAAGATTTCGGAAAATGCGAAAATAACCTTTGATAGTCCCCGAAGTGAAATCATTGTTAAGGATTGTCCTGAGGTATTGGCAGATAAAACCATGCTCCATCAGGTATTTTTGAATATCATTAATAATGCTGTTAAGTACTCTTCACAACAAGACCGTCCAACTGTTGAAATTCATGGAACAGAAGATGATGAATTTGTAGTATATAGAATTTCAGATAACGGGATAGGAATTCCCAGTGAAGATAAACATAAAATGTTTAAAATTTTCAACAGGATGGATAATGCGAAAAAATTTAAAGGAAATGGAGTAGGTTTATCTATCGTTCATCGTATTATGAAAAGAATTGGTGGAAATGTAGATTATGAGAGTAATAAAGATGGTACTTCTTTCATTTTAACGTTTAAAAAGCCTTAAATTTGAGGAACTATTAAACTGTTATTATGGTATCAGAATATCTTAAAAAAAATACAGCAGAATATCATGACGCTGCTGAAAAGCTTTTTAACTCTGAAAAGATTTTCAATAAGACTTTTACTTTAGAAGACTACAAAAAAATCATCAATACCAATTACTTAATGCTTTTGCATTCTGAAGATAAAATATTCAAAAGTCTTTCTGAAAACTTTAAAGAAAAGCTTCAGCTGGATCAAAGAAAAAAGCTTTCTCTTATTGAAAAAGACCTGGAAAGCCTTGAATTGGAAAATCAAGTAGCTTCTCATCCTCTTGAAATCAAAAATGAACATGAGGCATTAGGAATGATGTATGTCATCGAGGGCTCTACATTAGGCGGTAATGTGATTGCCAAGCAACTTTCTAAAACGGAAGGCTTCGATGAGGTTACCTTTAATTTCTTTGGATGTTATCAGGAAAACACGGGACCGATGTGGAAAAATTTTAAAGAAGTCTTGGACACTGAGGTGACGGAAAATAATTACAGTGAAGTATTATCAGGGGCTAAAAAATTATATACGTTTTTACTAAACGTAAACTAAACACCCTTATCAATCTAAATATATCCTTTGCAGATAATTAAATTTCTGAAAGATTGCTCAATTTTTCAGGAATTATTAAATTTGGGAGTCAAATTTTTAGACTGAACTAAAAATAAATAATTTTAAAAAGTATACATTATGAAAGTAACTGTAGTAGGTGCAGGCGCTGTAGGAGCAAGCTGTGCGGAATACATCGCTATGAAAAACTTCTGTTCAGAAGTAGTTTTAGTAGACATTAAAGAAGGTTTTGCTGAAGGGAAGGCAATGGATTTGATGCAGACAGCATCGCTTAACGGTTTTTATACCAAAATTACTGGAACGACAGGAGATTACAGCAAAACTGCAGGTTCTCATGTAGCAGTAATCACTTCAGGAATTCCAAGAAAACCAGGAATGACAAGAGAAGAGTTGATTGGGATCAATGCCGGAATTGTAAAGGATGTTACTGCAAATCTTGTAAAACATTCTCCTGACGTTATTATCATCGTGGTTTCTAACCCTATGGATACAATGGCTTATTTGGTACACAAAACTTCTGGTCTTCCGAAAAATAAAATTATCGGAATGGGAGGAGCACTGGATTCTGCCAGATTTAAATACAGATTGGCTGAAGCATTAGAAAGTCCAATCTCTGATGTAGACGGAATGGTAATCGCTGCTCACAGTGATACGGGAATGCTTCCTTTATTAAGCAAAGCAACGAGAAACGGAGTTCCTGTAACTGAATTCCTTGATGCAGATCAACAAAAGTACGTTATTGAAGAAACTACAGTTGGAGGAGCTACATTAACTAAATTATTAGGAACTTCTGCTTGGTATGCACCGGGTGCTGCAGTTTCTGTAATGGTTCATGCAATTGCATGTGATCAAAAGAAAATGATTCCTTGTTCTTTAATGTTAGAAGGAGAATACAATCAAAACGATATCTGTCTGGGAGTTCCTGCTATTATCGGGAAAAATGGGGTAGAGAAGATCGTAAATATTACTCTTACTGCAGAAGAACAACTGAAGTTTGCTGAAGCTGCTAAAGCGGTAAGAGAAGTAAACGGAGATCTAAAGTTTTAATCTGATTAAACTTATATATAGAAAACGCGCCCTTCGGGCGCGTTTTTTTGTTACTTAAATATGCACGTAATAGATTATTTTTCTGCGTGAAGGCCGATTCTATTGCCTTCCGTATCTATGATGACCGCAATGTATCCTGCGTTCATCTGCATAGGGGGGCTAATTATTTTTCCACCTGCAGGTTCTACTTTATCCAGGACCTTTTGAATTTCGGGATAGGCGTTGATATAGACCAAAGTACCTTTTCCGGAAGGTTGATTGTTCTCAGATTTTGATAAAACTCCGGTAATTCTTCCTGAGGTTGCTTGTACAATGTTAGGATCATAAGGAAAGAATGTAAGTTCTTCATTCGTTTCGGGAATAGAGCGGGTGGTCATTTTAATATCTAAAATAGTTTCATAAAATGCTTTTGCTCTGCCTGTATCACTGACCGGGATTTCAAACCAAGTAATGACGTTGGTGTTTTCGTCGATTTTTTTTAATGTTTTCATAGCTCAATATTTATAGGTGTAAAGTCGGAGCATCCAATACAATACCAACCATGATGATCGTCATATAATTACTGAGTAAGTCTATGTTTTTTTATTCTGTTCAATTAAAAAAATGTGTAGTAAATAAATAGATGTTGTTATTTCTCTTTGCGTACAAAGTCCCAAACTGAATGGATAAATTCCGGATTTTTCTCATAATATAAAAGATGCCCACCGTTAATTTGTACTATTTTTTTATTGATAAACCGAAATGATTCATAATGTCTGGTACCTACTGCCTTGTCTCTCTTTCCAGTAATGATAAGGGTTGGGACTTTAATCTCCCTGGTCAATGGAGTATAATCCATATAATATTCGGAAAACTCTTTGGGCTTTGTAATAACAGCCATTCCAAAATCAATAATTCTTGGATTTAATGAGTCTATTTTATCCATTTCCTTAATAGTCTCAATGTCATCGGTCAAAAACCTATATCCCATTCTTTTAGCTCTCAATAATTTACTTAATTTAGAAAGCTCCGAAGAAAGACTGTCTTTTTCTATATTTTTGTTTTCCTGATGGAGAAGCTGATTAGCATATTCAATCTGTTCTTTAACAGATTTTTCATTTAGAAAATGTAAAGTCACATTGGCTAAAATAATACCTTTTACATGTTGTGGATACTTCTTTGCATAGTTTACCGCAATAATTCCACCGAACGAATGAGCCATTAGGAAAACCTTTTCTAATTTTAGATATTGCCGTAATTCTTCAATATCCTGGACCATTTTATCTAAGTGATAACTATCGGACTGGGCTGATTTTCCCGAGCCTCTTTGATCCATATAAATCATTTTGATATTTTTCTCCAGTTGATTTCCACCCAAGAGCTCAAATGAAGCATATCCCTGACCTGGCCCTCCGGGAATGTAAATACATGGCTCACCGACTCCAGAGACTTTGTAGTGTATTTTTACATGATCAGAAGTCTGGAAAAAGTCTTCGGAAGAGGACGTGTTTTGTGCAACGAGATTACTCACAATAAACAAAAACAGAAAGAGAAAAGTTTTCATATGCGGTATTATTTACACTAATAACAGTTTAATGTATCTATTTATTACACCACAGATATTTATTATTAACGCTCTTTAAGCTTTAGACTAATCATGTACGGTTTTTTTAGGTACTTTAAATAATATAATGACTGCCCATATTTGAAGGACGGTTTGAGTGATATTGATGACTCCAAGCACAGGGTTGCTTCGCAGAGTCATTAGTATTATCGGCAAAGCAAACAACCCTAAACCCAGGATTACCAGAAGAACATATTTTACCCAATCTGTTCCTTTTCCAGCTAAATAGCCCATTCCAAAAATAAATGAAAGAGTGATCAGTACTATAAATACAGCCATGGCTGATGTAAGAGATTCATAAGTCCAGATGATGTTTGCAACAGCTAACGCACCTGAAAGATATATTAAGTTAGCTGCCTTGGTATGATAGGGATGAATCATCACTTCTGTATTATTCTGCTTTTCTGCAATCAAAGTATTCTTTTTTTCAATCTCTTCAGGACTGAAAACTCTACCTCTTGCCTCTAATATTTCAAACGCATATTCAATAGCCTGAGGCATAAATCTACTGTCTGGTTTGATGTATTTTTCAAGCTCAGCACTTGACATTTTTTCTAGGATATTTTTATTTACACTCATTGATGATTCAATAATCTTTTGACGGGCAAATTTAATAAAAGCAGGAATACTTTGAGCTTTTTTGTAATCTGTTTTCGTATAGAAAGAGCAATTGGATGAATCATATCATAAAATTTTCAAATGGTATAATAAAATTTGTTGCTGATATTACTAAACAATGATTAAATTTTTTAATGACTATTTATTTGATCTGTAATAAAAATTAATTTTGAGTTGTCTATATAATAAACAGTCTCAGAGATTGAGTTTTCTTTTATAAGCACTAAAGAAAAGTATATAAGTTCATTCATATTCATGAGAATGTATTAATTGTTAGAGTGTGATTCTAAGATAAAACGCATCCAAAAGATGCGTTTTATTATATCTTTAATCGGTTCTTTCAATTGAATTCATATGCTTCAACTGCTTTTTTTTGCCCCAGGTGATATACAAAGCGATGAACAGAAATAAAATATTAATGCCAATTTGCGAAGTCTCTCCCCGGAAAATATGAAAAAGAGAAGCTGAAATCATTAATATGATTATTCCATAAGCAGTGTATGTGGTAAGTTTTGTTCTAGGGCTGATTATATTCGGAAGTAAGAGCCCGATAGCAGCTAATACATCTATAATTCCGGTAAAAATTACCAACTCTCTATTTTTTGCTGTCCATGGCCACATTTCAGCAAGCTGGTCAATAGGTTGAAATAGTTTCATAGCGGATGCCCAAAATAATGAAACAGATAGAAAGATCTGTGCGATCCAAAGTGAGATGCTTAAAATTCTTGAAGTTTTCATTTGTAATTATGTATTGTATTGATCAATCAAAATTACTTACTTTTGTTATCCGAGCAGGATTACTTTCCTGAGAGATAGTGCTATCTGGTCGGAAAGTAATATTGAAATCAATGAGTTATGCTAGCAAACGGAGGATGCCCTAAAACGATGCTTTCCATTAAGGATGCTTTGGAAGCTGTAGAAGGAAAGTGGAAATTACTGATTCTTTTTTCGTTATCCGAAAAGCCCAAAAGGTTTAACGAGCTTTCAAAAGAAGTAATTGGAATTACAGATAAAATGTTATCCAAAGAATTAAAGCTTTTGGAAATGAATAAGCTTATAAAGAGAGAAGCGTTTGACGCTGTTCCACCGAAAGTAGAATACTCTATTACAGAACATGGGATGTCTCTTGAAAAGGTACTGGATGAACTGCATTTCTGGGGATTATCTCACAGGTCAAGAATTCTGAGTGACTGGTAAATATTATATTACAGAACATCAAAGCTCATGTATATGGCCGTTTCTGTAGAATCTTTATATAATTTGGTATTAATACCCGTAAAATTAAATCCTGCCCGCTGATAGAATTTTATAGCTGAATAATTGGTGTTTTGCGTTTCCAATTCTACTATTCTGCAACGTAAATTTCGGGCTTCTCTACTGGCCATTTTGATTAGTTGCTTTCCAATGGCTTGCCCCCTTAGCTTTTCACTGATTAAAATGTTTTCTATATAAAAGCTGTTGTTCCATTCCCTATGCTCAGCGATGAGCCAGCCAACCAGCTTATCTCCGTCAAAGGCTCCAAAAGAATGTCCTTTCTCAATAATTTCATTGAGTTCGCTCATCTCATCGGAGTTTGTTTCCCAGACCTTTTTATAATGTTGTTTTTTCTCTCTTAATGAAAATTCAAATGTATGTGGCATTTCTATAGCGGATACTACAAATATAGTGTCCGTCTCATATCCGTTGAGCCCCCAATCTACCGTAGGGTTATTCCTGAGCTTTCCTAATTTTTTAATTTCTATCATAGTAAGTAAAAAGGGGTATTTGTTATTTTTTACAATGTGTATATTATCGATATAAATTATGAATCTGTAACGAGAAAAAGATTATTTATTCAGATTTTCAAATTTAAATAAAATTTCATACTACAAAACTTTGAAAACCCTTAAATTTGCTTTCAATAAAAATTTACTAGATGCTTAGGAAAATTTCAATTGCGGCACTTACCTTGTTGTCCGTAGTTACAATTGATGCTCAGAAGAACAAAAATTCTCAATTAGAAAGACCCAAATTAGTTGTAGGCTTAGTAGTAGACCAGATGCGTTGGGATTATTTGTATCGTTTTTACAACAAGTATGGAAATGATGGTTTCAAGAGGTTGCTGAACACCGGATATGCTTTAAATAATGTTCATATTCCTTATGTTCCTACGATCACAGCTTTAGGACACACTTGTATTTATACAGGGTCGGTTCCGGCAATTCATGGAATCGCGGGTAATGACTGGACAGATAAAGAAACAGGAAAGAATGTGTATTGTACTGCAGACGGAAGCGTACAACCTGTTGGAACTACCAATACGAAAACGGGAAGTCATTCTCCGAAAAACCTTTGGTCAACAACGGTTACGGATGAATTGAGATTAGCTACTAATTTCCAGGCAAAGGTAATTGGGGTATCTTTAAAAGACCGTGCTTCGATTCTTCCCGCAGGACATACGCCAAACGGTGCATTCTGGTTTGATGATTCTACAGGAAACTTTATTACCAGCAGCTGGTATATGAATGATTTACCACAGTGGTTGAAATCTTTTAACTCTCAGAACTTACCGGAAAAACTAGTAGCGAATGGATGGAATACCTTATTGCCAATCAATCAGTATACAGAAAGTGCTCCTGATAACTCTTCCTGGGAAGGGCTTTTGGGAAGCTCCAAAACTCCAACATTCCCATATAGTAATTTAGCCAAAGATTATAAAGATAAAAGAGATAATATCCGTTATACGCCTTTTGGAAATACATTGACCTTAAAATTGGCAGAAGCTTCTGTAGAAGGTGAAAAGCTGGGAGGTGATGATATTACGGATTTCCTTGCAATCAATTTAGCTTCTACGGATTATGCAGGCCATAAATTTGGTCCGAATTCTATAGAAGTAGAAGACGTTTACTTAAGGCTGGATAAAGATCTTGCAGAATTCTTCAATTATCTTGATTCTAAAGTAGGAAAGGGAGAGTATACGGTTTTCTTATCTGCTGACCATGGAGGAGCTCATTCTGTAGGATTTTTACAGGAACATAAAATTCCAACAGGTTTCTTTGGAGAAAACAGCCAGAAAGATATCAACCAAAAGCTGAAAGAAAAATTTGGCGTAGACAAGTTGATCAATGCGGTTGATAATTACCAGATTTATTTTGATAGAAAATTGTTACAAGACAATAAAATCGAATTAAATGATGTAAGAGATTTTACTATTCAGGAACTTGAAAAAGATCCTACTGTTTTATATGCAGTTTCTGTGAAAGAAGTTCAGGAAGCAACAATTCCGGAGCCTATCAAACAGAGAATTATCAACGGGATAAACAGACAAAGAAGTGGGGATATACAGCTTATCTCTCATGATTCTATGCTTCCATCTTATGCTAAAACAGGAACAACACATAGTGTATGGAATTCTTATGATTCTCATATTCCATTATTATTTATGGGGTGGGGGATTCAGCATGGAGAAAGCAATAAGGCGTACCATATGACAGATATCGCACCTACCGTTTCTTCTTTACTGAAAATTCAGTTTCCAAGTGGAAATGTAGGAAATCCTATTACAGAAGTAATTGGTAAATAACATTCACACGATATAACTAAAAAAGCATTCCAAAAGGAATGCTTTTTTAGTTATTATAAAATTTAAGAGATTTAATTTTCAGAATTATTCCTGATCTTCAGTCTCGTCTTCTTCATCCTCGTCCTCATCCTCATCCTCATATTGTTCAAGATAATAGCTGAATGTAAAGTCTTCTAATTCTTCGTCTGCATCTTCGAGAGTGGTAAGCAGATCTTCGAAAGTTTCAAGTTGGTCGACAGTCATGTTCACAAATTCAAGGTGAAGTGGCATTTCCAGGTCGCCGGTTATAACATCATAAAGTGCATCAAGGTTATCCCCAAAATATTCAGGAAGGGTGATTTTTTCTTTCAGCTGAGCATAAAAGTCCTCATAATCTCCTATGTTCGTAAAATCTATATATATTGTTTTCATATTGAGTTGAATTTCCAATTTTTATTCTTTAAAAAAGTCTTGCATTTCTGGCAAAAATCAATTTCTTCATCAGTAGGATTCTTACCTTCTGCACTTCTCATAAAACATGTTTTTTCTGGACAATGTTTCAGTCCTTGTGTGTGGCCAAGTTCATGAATAGCAATCTTAAAAAACTGTTCGTCTATTTTTTTATGGTTTAATCTGAAATTTGAAGCAACACAAGCTTTTCCTGGCCTGTAGCCTAAGCCCATTATTCCAAAATCTTTTATTTTACCTTTCGTAGTACTGATGTCTTTAGAGGTTAATCCAATTGTTATAAAACCATCTTCTGTCTTTTCACTTAAAAATTTGATTATAGAATCAGCCTTATAGCGTTTTCTTTCCTTGTAATATGCATTTTCGGGTAGATCTATAGCATCTAAAATTTTTATGTTTGGATAAATCTTTTTAATCTCAGCAGTTACGAACCTTACTCTTTCAGGTTTTATATCATTGAATGGTTGAATTAGTATTACTATTTCTTTCTTTTCTTTCTTTGATTTTTTTGGTGTGTCTGAACAGGAAAATAAAAGAATTAAAAATATAAGTAAAAAGTAATTACTGCTTTTCAAAACTTTTATAATGATTTTTGGTCAGGTAAACATCACCATTTTTAGTAAAGATAATGCGGTCCGCATTTCTGTTTCCACAGTTATAATTAACGTCTGCTTCAAAATATTGATTTCCTTTTGGTAGATTACCCTCTCTGTTTCCAAATCGGTCACCACCAAGAGCCCGTCCCGGTAATACTTGACAAAGGTTTCCCTGAGAGGGATTCCAACCTTGCTTTCTGGCCTCATTTTTTGTTATATAATAATCAGGAAGTCGATGATTTTGTTTTACATAACTAATCACTGTTTTTTCAGCAGTGAGTTGATCAATAGGCTGCTGATTCTGATTATTTACGGCTGATTTATCAGCGGTACTGCTATATTCAATATTGGGTTTGCCTGAGTCTCCGTCCTTTTTAGTCTCTGTAAATTTGTTAAAAACGTACATAACAAACATTCCGAAGAGAAGTCCAAGGCAGGCAAAAAATAAAGGTCTGGTTTTATTGTTCATAATATTTTATAATTTATCAATATAACAATATACCAGTTTACCAATGGTTTTAGTTGTTATATTGATTCATTGTTACATTATTTTAGGATCTCCATTCTTCAGGAATATCACAGACAGGGATAGGATTCATTTTATGTTGTGCTGCCTTATGCATTCTGTCAAAAATTAAAAATACTTCTTTATCGCGTCCCCCATAATCCTCAGCTGTTTTGGTTCCGTATTCTTTTTGAATTTTCTCCAATTCCGGATAAGTGGCACCAATTTGTTGTTCATCTGTTCTGTCAACATCCCAAAGTCCATCCGTAGGAATAGCCTCCTGAATATTTTTTACCAGATTCAATGCCCTGGCAAGCGTATATACTTCTGTTTTGTAAAGAT
The DNA here is from genome assembly GCF_002285635.2 of Chryseobacterium piperi. Classification (NCBI taxonomy): domain Bacteria; kingdom Pseudomonadati; phylum Bacteroidota; class Flavobacteriia; order Flavobacteriales; family Weeksellaceae; genus Chryseobacterium; species Chryseobacterium piperi. The sequence continues at coordinate 4,428,174 of NZ_CP023049.2, forward strand.
CAGCAATAGGAGAAACATCTACACCTCCATCTCCATATTTAGTGTAAAATCCGATTCCAAAATCCTCCACTTTATTTCCTGTTCCACAAACTAATAGACCATTGATTTGTCCGTAATAGTATAAAGTAAGCATTCTTAAACGTGCTCTGGTATTGGCGAAAGCTAACTTCTCATTAGGATATAAATCTTCCTGTACGTTAAAGGTTTTATAGAGTTCTTCAAAAGCTGGTGTTAGGTTAACCGACATTGCCTCTACATTGGAAAACTTGGATTTCAGATCGTTCATATGTTCCCATGCCCGGTTCACCTGATCCTCTTTCTGACGAATTGGCATTTCAATTAATAGAGTTTTAAGACCTGTCATTGCAGCCAAGGTAGAAACAACTCCTGAATCTACACCTCCTGAAACGCCAATAACATAGCCGTTTACTTTTGATTTTTCAGCATAATCTTTTAACCAGCTTACAATATGATCTATTACTTTTTGTGTCTGCATTATTTATATTTTTATTCAATTCCAAATTCTTTAGGGTATTCTACTACACCTTTAATATTTTTTAATCCATCTTGGATCAGTTCTATAGCCATCCCATTCTCTTCGGGAAGATCAAAAGGAAAATATATGCCAAAATCACTGGTTTTAACATACCCAAACTTAGGATAATAATTTTCGTGACCGATTAAAATAACCGATTGATATCCCAATTCTTTTGCAACCGTATGGCCGTGATTGATTAACTGACTTCCGATTCCTTTACCCTGATATTCCGGTTGTACAGAAACCGGGGCCAAAGCTAAGGATGTAAAGGTTTCTAAACCATTTTTAATATTAAGTTTTGTAAATAAAATATGGCCAACAACTTCATCATTGATCTCTGCAACAATTGATAACTCCGGAATGAAAGCTTCAGATTTCCTTAGCTTTTCCAATAAAAATTGTTCCTGATGGTCACTGTGTTCAGCATCTTTAAATGCCTGTTCCACAACTTTGAAAACTTGTGGATAATCCGTTTCACGTTCTTGTCTTAAAATCATTATTTTGAATCGTATTTTTCACGTTTTAATTCATACCAGAAGCACAGTCCGTCCGGTTCTTCAAATTCTCCTGTTTTTTCAAATCCTAATTTCCTCAGAATATGATTGGAACCGTCATTTTCACAATGAGCACATGCATAAATAGTTTTTGCATGGAGATCATTAAATCCGAAATCCAGAGAAGCCTTTGCAGACTCTACGGCATAACCCTTGCCCCAAAATTCAGGAATGAAGCGATAGCCTAATTCGTATACATTTTTATAGCCATTTATTTCTTTTGTGAGTAGTTTTAATCCACTCCAGCCAATTAATAATCCACTTTCCTTCTCAACAACCGCAAGTCTACCAAGCCCATTATCTTTATATTGCTGCTGAATCATTTTGATCATTTTTTCAGATTCTTTGATATCTTTTGCTGGAGGACTACCTACATATTTGACTACTTCGGGGTTAGAATCGAGAAGAAAAAGCCGTTCAGTATCATTCTCGTCCAGTTCTCTTAAAATTAATCTTTCAGTTTCCAGTTGCATGAGTAGTTTTTTTAAGTTAATATATTCTAAAAAACAGAAATAGCCTGAGATAATGAAAAAGTAAACATATTGTAACAAACAAGCGTTTATTTTATTTTTCATTATAACATTATGTTTAAATCCGTATTTTCGTACACTTAAATTTCATGTAAAAATAATGAAGATTTTTAGAACTATTGCGCTTTCTTCAATTTTAGTTTTGGGTCTGTATTCTTGTAAAAAAGAATCTCAGAACCCTTGGAAAATTGAATTGAAAGAACCCGTAGAAAAAATTGAGCTGACTGATATTTCCAAACAATTTTATGATCAGGCTATTCCTTTAAGCCAGTTTAAAACTGAATTTCCATGGTTTCAGGGAACAGTTTCTGATTCAGATTTCGCAAAAAGAAGAACAGATACTGAGGAAATAAAGATCTATAAGGAAGCGATTTCTAAGATAGATGGGCAAAAGCTTCAAAAAGAGCTTCAAGAGTTATTTGCACGCATCAAGTATTATTTTCCTAAATTCAAAAGACCCAAAGTATATTTATTTTCATCTGCCTTACAGATGATCCAGGATCCTATTTTTTATGATGAGAAAGGGAATCTTTTATTTATCGATATAACAGGATTTATGGGGGATAAAAATCCTAATTATAAGGGATTGGAATTGTATTTTCAAAAATCGATGAATCCTAATAATATTGTTCCTAAAGTGTCCAGGATGTTTGCAGAGAACATTGTTCCTTTTTCTGCAGATCATCAAAAGTTTATTGATCAGCTGATGTTTAATGGAAAAGTGATGATTCTTCAGGATGCATTTTTACCTGATACTCCGGATTATCTGAAAATAAATTATACGAAACAACAGTATGACTGGGCAGCAGCTAATGAGGCCAATATCTGGAATTATTTTGTTGAAAGTAATTTGATATTTGGTGATGATCCAAGATTGGTAGAACGATTTATTGCTCCCGGACCGTTTTCTAAATTCTACACAGAAATCGATAATGAATCTTCTCCCCAGATAGGAATTTTTACTGGATGGCAAGTGTGTAAAAAATATCTGCAAGAGAAGCCTGAAAAAAAGCTTACTGATTTCCTGAAAATGGATGCTACGGAAATTTTTAACCAGTCTGGTTATAAGCCGAGTGTAACAAAATAGATGTTCCTTCAACTTATATAGGACCTTCTGCATTTGCAAAAGGTCTTTTTTGTTGTATACATTTTAATGTAAGAGGTTTGGAAAATTTAACCTTCATATTCCATTTCCTGACGAAGATAACTTCGTAGAAATTTTAGATAAGCTCAAGAAGTATTAACTTTGTGAAAAATTTAAAATTGATATGAGAAAGACTCAGATAACGATAGACGTTGAATTAGATGAAAACCATATTCCGGAAACCATTACGTGGAATGCTCAGGATGGAGGAATTGAAAAAGAAGAAACTAAGGCAACGATGATTTCTGTTTGGGATGAAAAAGCAATGGAGGCTTTAAGAATCGATCTTTGGACGAAAGAAATGCCGGTTGATCAGATGAAAATGTTTATTCACCAGATCTTGGTTTCGTTAGGAAATACCTATCAGAGAGCAACAGGAGAAGAAGACGTGGCACAATGGATCGAGCAAATGGCAGAAGAATTTGCTGTAAAATCTGCAATAAAAATGTAATAAAATAATATAACAATGTATCAGTATAACAATGTAACAATTAAAAAACATTGGTAAACTGATACATTGTTATATTGGTAAATTATAAAATATTATGAATTTTAATACGAAAGTTATACATGGCGGACAACATCATGAGTCCGCAACAGGTTCTGTAAATGTTCCGGTATTTTTAACATCTACTTTTGCACAAAAAAGTCCGGGCGTACACTCCGGATACGAATATTCAAGAGCTGCTAACCCTACAAGACAAGCGTTGGAAGACTCGTTGGCAAGTATTGAAAACGGAGCAAGAGGGCTTGCTTTCGGTTCAGGTCTTGCTGCCATCGATTGTGTTTTAAAATTATTAAACCCGGGTGATGAGGTGATTGCTGTAGATGATCTTTACGGAGGTACTTACAGAATGTTTACCAGACTTTTCGAAAAATATCAGCTGAAATTTACGTTTGTTAACTTTGATGATGTTTCAAAAATTGCTGATGTTATTACTGATAAAACAAAGCTGATTTGGGTAGAAACACCAACAAACCCATTGATGAAACTGGTTGATATTAAGGCTGTTGTTGATATTGCTAAAGGAAAAGATATTTTAGTAGCAGTAGATAATACTTTTGCTACACCTTATATCCAAAGACCGATCGATTTAGGAGCTGATATCGTTATGCATTCTGCTACAAAATACCTGGGAGGACATTCTGATGTTATTGCAGGTGCACTTGTTGCTAAAGATGCCGAATTAGGAGAAAAACTTCACTTTATACAATTTGCTAGTGGTGGTATTTTAGGACCACATGACTCTTATCTAGTATTAAGAGGAATCAAAACATTAGCATTGAGAATGCAAAGACATTCTGATAATGGTCTTGCCGTTGCAAAATATCTTGAAACTCATCCGGCTGTTGATAAAGTGATCTATCCAGGATTGGAATCTCATCCACAATATGAATTGGCAAAATCTCAAATGAAGGAATCGGGAGGAATGGTTTCATTTACTTTTAAATCTGGAAAAAAAGAAGATGCCATTAAGTTCTTAGAAAAAGTAAAAGTTTTCACATTGGCAGAATCTTTAGGTGGGGTAGAATCTTTAGCGAATCATCCTGCTTTGATGACTCATGCTTCTATTCCTGCTGAAAAACGTGCTGAACTAGGAATTACCGATGATTTGGTTCGTTTAAGTGTTGGAATTGAAGACGCAGAAGATCTTATCGCAGATCTGGAAAGAGCATTTTCTTAATTCAGATTAATAAATATAAAATAATGAGAAGGGCTAGCATTATATTTTTCCTGGGCATTTTTAGTCAGACGTTGTATTCACAGGTTAAAACGACGGATGAATTGTACCAGACAGCTAAAAAGCTGGACAGCCTGGTTTTCAATGAAGGATTTAATAAATGTGATCCTTCTCATTATAATACAATTATAAGCAATGACCTCGAATTCTATCATGATGTTGGAGGAATTACAAACGGGAAAGAAGCTTTTGTTGCCTCAATAAAAAACAATATTTGTAGTGTTCCCGGAAAAGTTAAACGGGAATTGGTTCCCGGAAGTATGAAAATATATCCTTTGTACAAGGATAAAGTTTTGTATGGATTCATTCAGGAAGGAGATCATGAATTTTTTCATCATAACAATGGAAAATGGGAAAAATCCGGACGTGCAAAATTTACCCATCTATGGATTTCAGAAGACCAACAATGGAAGCTTAAAAGGGTACTGAGTTTTGATCACCATTAAGTATATATTGAATGAAAAAAACAAGAAAAGCAACCGTTCAGGATTTGTCACAGCTATCTAAACTGTTTGACCAATACAGGATTTTTTATCATAAAGAATCCGATATTCCAGGCGCCGAAAGTTTCTTGAAAGACAGGCTTGAACATAAAGATTCTGAAATTTTTGTTGCAGAAGAAAATGAACAATTGACAGGTTTTGTACAATTGTATCCAATTTTTTCATCCACAAGAATGAAAAGATACTGGTTACTGAATGATTTGTACGTTAATAAGAATCATAGAGGAAAAGGTTATTCTAAAGAACTCATTGAAGAATCTAAAGAATTATGTAAATCCTCAAAAGCTTGTGGGCTTTTGCTGGAAACAGGGAAAAGTAACGATATAGGAAATCAGCTATATCCAGCCAGCGGTTTTGAATTATATGATTCCGCTAACTTCTATGAATGGACCAACCCAGAACAATAATCATAAGTAATGAGTAATAAGTGACAAGTAATTATATCGATTGATTATTTTCATTACCCATTACCCATTACCCATTACCCATTACTAATACTAATAGCATACTCATCACATGACAGATTTTCAAAAATACATCCAAAGATATCTGGATCTTATCCCATCCGAAAACTGGTTGGAAGAACTCAATAGATCAGGAGAAAAAACGATAGATGTTTTTTCTAAATTAACAGAAGGACAATCTCACTTTGCTTATGCAGAAGGAAAATGGACCTTGAAAGAAATGTTACTGCACTTATCAGATACAGAAAGAGTTTTTCAATACAGGGTTTTAGCCGTTGCAAGAGGCGAAAAAAAAGACCTTCCAGGCTTTGATGAAAATGATTATGCCAATAATTCTTTTGCCAATGAAAGGAGTTTACAATCCTTGATTGAGGAGTATAAAATTGTGAGAAAATCCTCTAAAATGTTATTGGAAAGCCTTCATCCAACTGCTTTAGCCACTATAGGAAATGCAAATGGAAATGAGATTTCAGTTGAAACAATAGGAAAGCTTATTGTAGGGCATAATTATCATCATCTGAACATTATTGATGAAAGGTATTTGCCGAATTTAAAATAATAGATCATTGTATTTTTTCAGAATACAGACAGATATAAGAACGGGCTTTTAGCCCGTTTTTTTATAGGTTTTGGCTAAAGCCAAATTGGATTTGATTTTAAAAGAATTGAATCCTTAAATAGTAGCCTTTGTATGTTGTACTATTCAACTAACACAAATATTATCAATAGAGATGGGCTTTAGCCAAAACCTATTATAAAATTTTTTATTTTTGATAAAAATACAATGTCATTTATCAATATTTACATTCATCTCATATTCTCCACGAAGAATAGAGTTCCTTATTTGAACAGTTTAGACTTAAGAATAAAGGTATGGAAGCATATAAAAGAAAATGCCTCTGAAAAAGGTATTTATCTGGATATGGTTAATGGCTATTCGGATCACTGCCATTGTTTAATTTCTTTAGGTTCCGGACAAAATATTGAGAAAATAGTACAATTAATAAAAGGCGAATCTTCCTATTGGATTAATAGAAATAAGCTAACCATAGAAAATTTGCATGGCAGGATGAGTATTTTGCAGTTTCTGTTTCAGAATCAAAAATTGATGTGGTTAGAAATTATATAAAAGACCAGGAAAGCCATCACACGAGAAAAAGTTTTACAGAAGAATATCAGAAATTTATTGAAAAATATAATTTTTAAGGGCTAAGTTTTGGCTAAAGCCAAATTTGATTTGATTTTAAAAGAGTAAACGGGCTATAGCCCGTTCCTATTGAATAGCTAGTTTACCCTTTCATATTTTATACCATTCAATTCAATGGCTATCAATAGAGATGGGCTTTAGCCCATCTGCACAAGGTTAAATGCCTATTGGCTTTAGCCAAAACCTACAATAAAATTCCTATTTTTGCAAGAGACAAACATAATCAAAAGGCAATGACCAATTTTTTTCATGTTTCTATTCATCTAAAAAATTAAAATGGAAAACATCATCAATATATTAAAATCAGGAGGGACGATTCTTTATCCTACAGATACTATTTGGGGGATAGGTTGTGATGCAACTAATATAGAGGCAGTCAATAAAATCTTTGACATTAAGAAGCGGGAAAAGAACAAATCTATGATCATTCTGGTAGAGTCAGAAAAAAGGCTCCAGGATTTGGTTGATGTACCTGAAATGGCCTGGGAAATTATTGATCTCAGTGAGAAACCTGTAACCATTGTTTATGAAAACCCCAAAGGTTTGCCAAAAGAATTGTTAGCTGAAGATGGGAGCATTGGAATCCGTTTGGTAAAAAACGATTTCTGTAAAAAGCTTATCTCAAAATTAAATAAACCTCTAGTTTCTACTTCGGCTAATTTTAGCGGTGATAAAAGCCCATTAAAATTTTCAGATATTTCTTCTGAGATCATTAATTTAGTTGATTATGCTGTAGAAGAAGACCGTGAAAAAGTTTCAAAATACTCAGGTTCTTCCGTTATAAAAATATGGAGTGATAACAGAATAAAAGTACTTAGGGAATAAAAAACAAGATTTTAATTATCTTTGCAAAATCATTTAACCATTAGGAGATTGAGAAGGATGAGGGTTGTTTAAGTAATATTTAAATTTAAACGGCTTCTTTACTATTTGATTTCCTAGTGGTTTTACATTAAATAATAAATATGTTCATCAATCTTAGTCAAAATAAAAATCTAAAACTTTTCAAAATAATTTCTGAGGTGGCCTCAAGAAATAATCAATCAGTATACATTGTGGGCGGATATGTTCGGGATTTGCTGATGAAGAGAAAAGCGTCTACGGATATTGATTTTGTTACTGAACAGAGTGGGATTGAATTAGCACAAAGTGTAGCCCGGGAAATTGATCCTAAATTAAAAGTTTCCGTTTTTAAAACTTATGGAACGGCAATGATTAAATACAAAGATCTTGAGCTTGAATTTGTAGGAGCAAGAAAAGAGAGTTATACTGAAAACAGCAGAAAGCCTGAAGTAGAGGGAGGAACTTTGGAAGATGATCAGAAGAGGAGAGACTTTACGATTAATGCAATGGCTATTTCTTTGAATAAGGATAATTTTGGAGAACTTATTGACCCTTTTAACGGGGTTGAAGATCTGGAAAATAAAATACTGAGAACACCATTAGAGCCTGCTCAGACCTATTCTGATGATCCTTTGAGAATGATGAGAGCGGTTCGTTTTGCTTCTACCTTACAATTTACCATAGAAGAGAATTCATTATCTGCAATCAATCAGGAAGCTGAACGAATCAAAATTGTTTCCATGGAAAGAATTATGGTAGAGTTTAATAAGATAATGCTTTCGGAAAAGCCATCTATAGGATTAAGACTATTGGAACAAACAGGACTTTTACACTATATTATTCCTGAATTAATTGAGCTGAAAGGAGTAGAAGAGGTAGAAGGGCAGACTCATAAAGATAACTTTTACCATACTTTAGAAGTGGTCGATAATATTTCAATCCATACTGATAAGCTTTGGTTGCGTTGGGCTGCGTTGCTTCATGATATAGGAAAAGCACCAACCAAAAAATTTGTAGAAGGAACAGGATGGACATTCCACGGACATGAATTTTTAGGTTCAAAAATGGCCAAAACACTTTTTCAGAGACTAAAGTTGCCGTTAGGCCCCGATTTGAAATATGTACAAAAAATGGTAAAGCTTTCATCGCGTCCGATTGCATTAATTACGGATGATGCTTCAGATTCTGCGCTAAGAAGACTTTTGTTTGATGCTGGAGAAGATATGGAGGATCTGTTTACGCTTTGTAAAGCTGATATTACGACAAAAAACTCTAAAAAGCAGGAGAAATTCAAAAGGAATTTTGAATACGTTGCAGTAAAGATAAAAGAGGTTGAAGAGAAAGATCATGTCAGAAATTTCCAACCTCCTATCTCTGGGGAAGAAATCATGGGAATGTTTAATCTTAAACCAGGGCGGGAAATTGGAATTTTAAAAGAGAAAGTAAAAGAAGCTATCCTAGAAGGTGAAATTTTAAATGACCATGAAGAAGCCCGTAAGTTTGTCATTGCTGAAGCAGAGAAACTGGGGTTAGGAATCTGAGCTGAATAAAAATAAAAAAATCAATGAGAGATCGGGAATAATTTTTCCGGTCTCTTTTTTTTAATACAATTAAAAAAAGAAATCCGGGCTGCCCCAAAGGGCAGCCCGGAAAAAAACACAAATGATGAAAAAAAATATATAATATACCGAAGTATATGTTTCTTAGTTTAAATAAACGCCATTAGTTCCTTTACCTGTTGTGAAGGACTTAATTTTAGTTCCTAAAGTGTTATAAACAGTAACTTCACTATCTTCAGTAAAGCCTTTAACGTCAGATGTGAAAATTTTACCATCTACAACGCTGAATCCATACAATGTATAAAACTGACCACCATCTACTGCCGTAATAATAGGCGCTGTAGGAACTGTCGTAGTATTCATATCCATTGAATATACTTTATTGGCTGAAGAGAAGAAATATTTTCCGCCTTCAATCTGAAGATTCGTAGCATTGGCAATACCTGTTAGTTTTGTCGTTTTGGTAATATTTCCTGTACCTGAAATCTGGTAGATGTAAGAATCTGTAGTTGTTGAAGCAATAACATAGACATTTGAGTTGTAGGAAATTGTTCTGTTAATATTTCCGTTGGGTAATGTTATTGTAGACTGTACTGTATTACTGGAAGTATTGATGTATGTAATTTTATTTCCAAAACCAAAGCTTGCATTCTGAATAAAAATATTTCCTCCTGCTTCTACAATTCTTTCAACATTCTCTGTGAAAGCTATTTTTTTTACAAACGATAAATCCGAAGTTTTATAGATACTTAGATATTTTGCTGCTTGGTATTGATCATTGGTTACATAAACATTATTATTAGCAACAGCAATATAACGGGGATAATTAATCTGATTGGTAATTTCGCCTACACTTTTAAAAGTATAGCGGTTAACTACCTGGATTTTATTTGAATTGTTTAATAACAAATAAGCTTTATCTCCACTGAATGCAGCAGCTTGTAGAACATCTCCTAGCTGGCTTCCATTATTATTTTTAGAAAAAATATTGTTTTGGCTAAAAGTTAAATCTCTGGAAACAAAAGTTACCTCGGCATTAGGTTTTCCATAATTCCCTTCATTGGTAATTAGAAACCCATTTTCATATGTAATTTCGGGAAGAGTGAAACTACTGTCGGTACTACACGAAATATTGAATAATAATACGGTGGCAAATAAAAGCTGTAAAAGTCTAGTTATTTTCATGTTATTTTTTATTAAAAATTTATAGTGGCAGAAATACTGTAGTTGCGTTTAGGCATCGGATAAAACGATACAGTCTCGTAAACAGTATTGGTTAAATTATTGACTTTAAATCCTAAAGTGTATTTTTTGAGAAGTGTTGCTGAAACTCCTGTATTTAAAACAAAATACGGATCCAATGCATCTTCTCTTTTTTCATCTGTTGTGGTATATGTAATTCCGTTAAACATTCCCTGAACGTAGAATTTTAAGAAGGTATATTGATAATCAAAATTTCCAAAAACTTTATGAAGAGGGACATACATCATTTGCTTTTTGGTTTCTTTATTGATAGATTTAGCAAAGGTGTATCCAATATTAAATCTCAAATGATGGTCATTAAATTTTTTATCGAAAGTAATTTGTGATTCCACACCATACGATTCAACTTTGTTGATATTAACCGGAGACCAATATCCATATGCCGTAGGAAGCCAGACAATATTATCGGTTATACTCATGTAATAAGGGCTTACTGTTAGTTTAAAAGCGTTCAGTTTGAATTCATGGTCCATATCCATCTGATAAGATTTTTCCGGCCTTAGATTAAGGTTTCCTCCAGGATTCCAATATAAGTCATTGAAAGTAGGAAATCTGAAATTTTTGGATGCGTTCAATCCTATGCTATACCAGGATAAAGGATTCCATTTCCCTGATAATGAATAAAGAACAGGTGAGCTGATATCTTCAACGAAATCTTTTTTTACTCCTGCCTCAAAACGTAAATTTTTTGTGGGGAAATAGCGAAGAAGTCCTGCTAAAGAGCCTACATTTCTGCTTACATTTCCAATGCTCTCTGTATTTTCTGCTGAGGTTCTGGGCTGATATCCTTCTCCTTTATTTACCTGAAATTCTGTAATAACATTCAGATTAAGTTTAGGGAGAATGAAATAATTAAAATCATTTTTGAATATATAGTTTTTTCCTGTCGATCCACTTGTTTTTGGAGTATTATAAATTCCAAAATATTGAAAATTTTCTTCAGTATAAGCTGCTTTTAAACTATTGGATAGCTTCCCTTTATTAATGTCCCAGGAAATTAAACTTCTGATACTTTGTGTTTCATACTTTGTTTTATTCCCATTCTCTGTAAAAATAGGATAGTTTTGTGACGAATCAAAAAACTGACTTTGCCATGAAATTGTCTGATGTTGAGCTATTTTATAAGAAGCGCCAAGATTAAAAGTAGTGTTATAATATCTGCCGTTTCTGTTCAGGTAGTTCTTTTCTTCAACCTCATAATCATTTTGACTATTGATATGGTTTCCTGAAACTTTGAAGCTGAACTTATCATTACTGTATGCCGCTTGTGCAAAATTAATAAAGGTACTAAAAGAGGCTACTTCAGAATATAGAGAGGCCTTAAGGCCTTTATTAAAACTTAAATCATTATTTAAATGGATGCTTCCGCCAATCGCACCACTTCCATAGATAACACTTCCACCACCGGCTTTTACTTCCATCTGGTCATATCCGAATAAAGGCATATTATTAATATCACCCTGTCCTAAAAAATTAGAATTGATATTAATTCCGTTCCAGACAAAAGCGGTCTGCTGTGCACTCGTCCCCCTAAATGAGGGAGAAGAGACCATTCCACGCCCATTTTCTTTAATATAAACGGAAGACTGAAAGCGTAATACTTCAGATAAGTTGGAAGAGTTCTTTTGAATATCACTTGGAGTAAGTGTATTGACCTTATGAAACAGTTTTACCCGATTCATTTGGTTGTCAAAAATATAAACGGTATCAATTGCTTTCTCTTGTCCTAAACAAAGAAGATAAGCAGATGACGATAAAAGTAGTATTAAAGTTTTTTTCATACTATTTTACTTTTCCTCCGAAAGCAATATATTTTTGAGTTATCATTTTGGCAGGTCTCCTGACTTTCACTTTTCTATACCTTCCCGTTTTCACAGTGGTTTGTTATAGAAATAATTATTGCGATTTACAGTTGCGGGGACAGTTTGGGATTTTCACCCAATTCCCTATTATTTTCAATAGCTTGAAAACCAAAGTTTTGCAAAGATAAGTTTTTAAAAAGAACCAGCAATTTATTGTTAAAATTAAACAAGATAATCTCATGCGAAATAATGAAGACATTGGTATACAGGATTATTTTGAAAGCATCCAAGACTTCCACATATAGAGAATAAGTGTCTACGTAACCTGCCAGAATATATGACAAAACCCGTATGGATGGTTTTATTAAACAGAGTAGATGAACGTCCTTTTAATAAAGGAAGAACAGTTTCTAATTTTAATTTAAGAGATTTCTCACTTTGTTCGAAATGACAAAAACCTGTTGAACTCCTCATTTACAAATTGGCGATTTTGCGGTTTTACCTTTTTACAGATTATAAAAAGGTACCGTCAAAATAAAAAGGCATTAAATCCTTAATTGAATGTACTTTCACTACCTCTCCATTCATACTTGAAAAATAAAGATCGATATTTTCATGTTGTTTTGTTTCGTATTCCATCAAGCTTTGTCTGCATGCTCCACAAGGTGGAATAGGAGGTGTTTTTTCAGAACGTTCTTTGGGACCACCTACAATAAAGATTTTTTTAATTTTTTGATCCGGAAAGTTGGCGGCTACCCAAAATATGGTTGTTCTTTCAGCACAAAGTCCTGATGGGAAAGCTGCATTTTCCTGATTATTTCCGGAGAATATTTCTCCGTTTTCAAGTAAAATAGAACAGCCAACCAAAAACTGAGAATAGGGGGCATAGGCATTTTCACGAGCCTGTTTTGCTTTTTCGAACAGTTTTTTTTCTATATCGTTCAGTTCGCTACTATTTTTAAAATATTCATAGCCGATCTGTATGTCTTTTTTCATATATTGAAGCCTAAAAAGGGGGGATAAAATTACTTCTTTTTCACCACGTGAGCAAGTAGATTCTATTTCTTCGTTTGATATTAAAATATAAAACAAATCAAGATGTTATATACTCCGATACAATTCAGAAATGTAGAGCTTAAAAACAGATGGGTAATGTCCCCTATGTGTATGTATTCCTGTGAAAACGGACTGGCGAATGATTTTCATTTTGTACACTATGGAAGCAGGTCACAAGGCGGTACAGGTTTAATTATGGTTGAAGCAACAGGTGTGGAGCCACGTGGCAGAATCACGAATAAGTGTATGGGAATCTGGAATGATGAACAAGCAGAAAAACTGGAAAAGATAGTAAAGTTTGTTCATTCCAATTCGGAAAGTAAAATTGGAATTCAATTGGCCCATGCCGGAAGAAAAGGGTCTACCTGGAATAATATTCAGATTCCGGTGGAAGAGGGGTGGGAGACCATTGCTCCGAGCCCTATACCTTATCATCCTACGGAAAGGATTCCACAGGTATTGACGATTGAGGATATTAAAGCACAGATTCAGAATTTTAAGAAGGCAGCTAAAAGGGCTGTAAAGGCAGGTTTTGATATCATTGAAATCCATGGTGCACACGGGTATTTAGTCCATCAGTTTTTGTCACCTCTATCAAACATACGGACAGATGAGTATGGGGGAAGCTTTGAAAATAGAATTAGGTTTTTACTCGAGATTGTAGATGCGGTGAATGAAGAGCTCAATGAAAATGTAGCTTTGTTTGTGAGAATATCAGGAACCGAATATGCTGAGAATGGCTGGAATATTGAAGACAGTGTAGCACTGGCAAAAATACTTAAAGATCATGCAGTGGATTTGGTTGATGTTTCCAGTGGCGGAAATATCCACGGTGCAAAAATTCCTGTGTTTGATGGTTATCAGGTTCCGTTCTCCTCACAGGTAAAGAAGGAAGCTGTAGTAAAAACCGGAGCTGTAGGTCTGATTACTCAAGTAGAACAGGCCGAAGATATTTTAGAAAAAGGGGATGCAGATCTGATATTTATTGCCAGAGAAATTTTAAGAAATCCATATATTGCTGTTCAAGGCTCTTTTGAGATGGGAGAAAATTGCTTTTTCCCACATCAGTATCTGCGAGCGAAAATTTCTTCTTAATTTTAGAGAATAAAATAAAAGGAAAAATGAAAATTGAAGACTTTATGTTGCCTTGCCCAAGCAAGAAGTTCCTAGGAATAGAATGTTTCGGCTGTGGAACCCAAAGGGCTATTGTCTTGGTTTTTGAAGGAAAATTTTCAGAGGCATTTCATATGTTTCCTGCGGTTTATACTTTATTACTTTTTTTATGTACCGTGGGGCTGAATTTTATTGACAGAAAAAGAAATTATGGAAATGTTATCATTTTTTTAGCAATTCTTAATTCAGTTATCATGGTGGTTTCCTATTTTTACAAACACTTTTATTTAACAACTTAACAAAATAACTATGAATCAGAAATTACCAAACGCAACAACAGTATTAGTATTAGGGATCGTTGCTATTTTAGGCAGCTGCTGCTGTAACGGAATTGTAGGTGTCATTTGCGGATTAATCGGAATGAACCTTTATAATAAAGACAATGCCTTGTATCAAAAAGACCCAAGTCTTTATATAGATTATAATAATTTGAAGACAGGAAGAATATTATGTATTATAGGTCTTGTTATTGGGGTTTTAAGTTTAATCTATATGGTTTATGTGCTTTCAACCGGAGGTTGGGATGCCTATATGGAACAAATTGAGCAGATAAAAAATATGGGTAAATAAAAACCTATATTACAAATAACTATAAAAAATGAGGCTGTCTCAAAAGAGATAGCCTTTTTTATGCAAAAAGGAAAGCTTTCGCTTTCCTAATAGTTGCAAATTGATTAATTTGCATTGTGTTAAGTACGTCAAAAGTAGTCTTTAAAGATTACACCCCCAAAGAAAATCTGCTTTTTCCTCCCAATTTATCGGAGTTGATTGATGAGCGACATCCTGTGAAAATTGTTTCAAACATTATTGATGGCTTGGATATCAAAAGCTTAATTAAAACCTACAAACCTGGCGGAACATCTTGCTACCACCCAAAAATGCTTTTGAAAGTTTTGATTTATGGCTATTTAAGCAATATCTATTCAAGCCGCAAAATGGAGCAGGCCTTGAAAGAAAACATCCATTTTATGTGGCTCTCTGCAATGAGCCGTCCCGATCATAACACCTTAAACAGGTTCCGTAGTGAACGATTGAAAGGTGAGATTAAAGCTATTTTCACACAAATTGTTCTTCTTTTGGAAAAGGAAGGTTTGGTAAGTCTGAAAACCACTTTTGTAGATGGCACCAAGATAGAAGCCAATGCCAATCGCTATACTTTTGTTTGGGGAAGAGCTGTCAAAAAACACAAAGAAAGGATTGCAGAGCAATTAGAAGAGCTTTGGAACTATGCAGAAACAGTTGCCAAAGACGAGCTTGAAAATACAGAAAGTATTGATTTTAAAGAAGTAGATTCTGAAAAAGTAACTCAAACCATCGAAAAGATCAATGAAGTTTTGAAAGATAAAAAAGTAGCTTCAAAAGTTCGTCAGAAACTGAATTATGCTAAGAAAAACTGGGCAGATAATTTAGAGAAATATAAAAAACAGCAAGAATTATTAGAAGATAGAAATTCCTATTCCAAAACCGATACAGACGCTACTTTTATGCGAATGAAGGAGGATCATATGCGAAACGGACAACTAAAACCCGCTTACAATCTACAAATTTCTACCCATAGACAATTCATTTTACATTATTCAATTCACCCCAACCCAACAGACACCAAAACATTAGCGACTCATTTACTGGGTTTTGAAGAAAGCTATCATAAAGCTCCCAAAGAGCTTGTTGCTGATGCTGGTTATGGCTCAGAAGAAAATTACAACTTGTTAAAATCTAAGAAAATAAAAGCTTATGTTAAATATAATTACTTCAGAAAAGATCAGAAATCGGGACAAATAACCACTTCACAAAACAATCCTAAATTGGCAAAAATCAGAGAAAAGGTTTTCAAACTTCTTAATACCAGCAAGGGCATCAAACTCAGAAAACAAAGATGCCATGATGTTGAACCTGTTTTTGCAGAGCTCAAACACAACAAAAATTTTAAACGATTCATGCTTCGGGGAAAAAATAAAGTCGAGGTAGAAATCGGCATACTCGCAATTGCCCACAATCTAAAGAAAATGTCAAAAGCAGCCTAAAACAGACTGCTTTTTTGACTTATATCTTCTTTTTTCCAAGATATTTTTTTTATTCAAAATATCGAAATCTTTTTTCAATGAAATACTAAAAAGAGACTGTCCTTTTGAGACAGCCTCTTATTTTCTTTTCATCAATACCCTCTATTTATTTATGATATCTAGGAGGTAAAGATGAGAAATTCATTAAGCCGGACAAGCAGGGTAACCGCCATTAGGACATCTTGAAGAGCAATCCCTGATAACATATCCTCCACCAGGAAGGTAGCATACTCCTTGATCGCCTCCGCCTTTAATCGTTTTTAAATTTTCTTTACTGAGTTTGATTAAATTTTTCATAATAAATAATTGTTTTTGTGTGATAATTTGTGTCATACAATGTCACACTATATTTTTGTTTACACAATTATTTAACAAACTTTAACTCGGAATAATGTTTTGATTTTTAGTGTTATATGAGGCTTTTTTCTAAGTTAAACTAACTGGAGTAGCATTAATTCCGGGGTCTTATCGATAAGTTTTGGTATAAAAGAAATAAAAAGCGGGTTCAATATTGAACCCGCTTTTTATGTTTACTAAATTGAAACTATTTATTTTACAATAAACTTCAGAGTCGACTGATCCAATTTTAAAATATAAACTCCTTGCTCAAGGTTTTTAATTTTGATTGAGTTCCTGGTATTTTTAAAAGGACTATCAATTGTTTGCATTACTTTTCCTTGTAGGTTATAAATTTCAGCTTTTTTGATATTTTGAGTTTCCCCCTTTACATAGATTTCCTGATTGGAGATTGGGTTAGGATAAATCTGTAAATCCGATGATTCTGTTTTCTGATCTGATTCAATGCTCTTACTTTGTTTTCCAGTGGATGAATAACAGGTCCAGCTTAGATTGTCAAGAGCAACTCTGTTGCTTGATGAGTTGTTTTCGAGTGTCACAATCACATTTCCAGAAACATTGATGTTGCTTATGGTGGTTGTCTCAGCAATTGCACTGTAAGGAATTGTTCCTACTTGCGTACCATTCACTAAAACATTAAATGTTCCGTTGCTACCACTGAATTTTAATTGTGTTGTTACTGTTAAAGATCCAATACCATTAGCTGATGTACTTGATTTTAAAGAACCGTTTCTCACAGTAATTGCTTTATTGGAGATGGTTTGGTCAGTTCTTGCGTCTGTAGCTGTCCAGGTAATTCCACTGTTGGTCCATGTTCTTGTAGAATAGCTTGATGAACTGCCTGTAGGAATGGTTTCAAAATTTTCATTAACACAATCTGTTGACGGGTTAGTGGTTCCACCAGCTTCAGTCGTTGCAGAGACAGTTGAGCTGTTTGAAGAAGTATTTTCTGCTGCATCCTTAGCAACCACATAGAAATTATAGGTTGTAGAAGCAGTTAATCCAGACACAGTCGTAGAAGTTGAGCTAACGTTAGTTTTTAGACTTCCGTTCATATAAACATCATAAGAAGATACGCCAACATTGTCTGTGGAAGCATTCCAAGAAAGTGAAACACTGTTAGAAGTTTTTCCTGATACGGTAAGACCTGTAACGGTAGTGGGAGCCTGGGTATCTGTTGATGGTTGTTGAGATCCCCAGATTTGATTGACATATGCAGGATTGTCAATGAATGGGTTTCTGTTTCCCTGATACGTATATGAGGCATTATTTCTGGTGATTTCAGCCGGCGAAACAGGATCCTGATTATGCCATGCCAAAAGAACATTAAGTTCCCAGGTCTGTAATCCTGGATAAGCTGTGCTTCCCAGCATATTCCCTGAGGAGAATGTGGAAAGTTGGCTTTCGTAGCGGGTTACGAAATAGAAGATCATACGTGCCACATCGCCTTTAAATTCATCGATAGGTTCAAAAACAGTTCCGGCATATCCTGAGGAAGTTGAATTTCCTAATTTAGAACCATTTTGAGAAGTATAAGTAGATGAGCCTACTTTTCCGTAAGGATAATTGGATCTCATTCCATTCACTTTTCCGTCAGTGGCTCTGATAAAATGGATGTCAGAAACCATAGGAGCATTCTTATTAAATAAACTTTGAGGAACAATATGCTCACGGTTATAGCAATTCCCTTCTACAGAGTAAGTACCACACTGATTGGTACCTGGAGTATAATTATAGGGATCTGCACCATTAGGTTTTTCAGAATAGATATCCATGATAGAACCGTCATTTTCATAGTCTTTATCAATGTCTGTCGTTTTAAAGGCAGTCCACAACCCATTATATCCCTTGTCCTGATGACCATTTGTAATGATTGTACTTAATGCGCTTTTCAAAGGAGCGCCTGTTAATCCATTGGCAGAAGAGTAGTATCCTGCGGGAGCCTGAGCTTTAGCAAAGCCTGCTAAAACAAGAAATAAGATAATTTTTTTCATATTAAATAAATTTCGGTAAGATTACTACATTTTTATGAAATGAAAAATTACATTATTGTTAATTTTGAATGCAACGCATTATGTTCTGGGAATCAGTGTTTTTGATGTTTTTCTAAACTTCGATTAGCTTTTCTTAAATGAAAAAGCCAATACATTTTTGTATTGGCTTTTTACCATATTATTGTTTAAATACAATCGTATTATTTTCTCTGTGGAGGATAATTTTTCATAATTTCCGCCATGATTTCCGGGATTTGTCTTTGTTTAGCTCTTGGAGAGTCTACGGAGATTCCGCTTCCGATACCCTGCCAAACTAATTTATTACTTTTTGTATCGATAAGATCAACGATAATAGCGCCTTCATTATAATTGCTGGTCCAGGTTCTGTTCATTCCAAGCCCCCATCCGAAAGGACCACCCCATCCCCACATTCCCATTCCAGGGTTCATGCTGTTGATGTCTGTTATTTTTTTGTGATTAGCTTTTACGTTAACGATTAAGTCCGGATTTTCACCCGATGAAAGACCTTTGCTTTTCAATTGTCTTGACAATTCATTCAAAACTCTGTCTTTATCAATATCATTCAGCTTTAAATCATCAATTCTTATTTTATATGTTTTATAAGAAGTGAAGTTACCGGTTTCAGCATAGTCAGATCGTACCTGAAAAGGACTACAAGAAGTTAAGCCCAAAGTAGCCACGGCTAACAAAATAAAAATATATTTTTTCATTTTATTTATTTTTTTTATCGTTTTTAATGAATGTATCAGTCTTTTTATCGTATCCGTAAGGACAATGTTTACAGCCACTCTTACAGCAATATCCTCGTTTCAGGTGAAACTTTTCTGTGAAAACCTTGTACCCTTGTTCATTATAGTAAAAGTCTTCATGTTCTTTGATGTCAAAATGAGCCATAAGTTAAATCTTGATCAAAAACTTTATATTTGTTATTATGATAATTGTGTGCCAAAAACCATTAAAAAAATTAAAAATTAATGGCATCGCTCTTTTTCCCTTTATCTTCATAAGGAAACCCGAAGATAAGGAAAATAATGTATTGATCAATCACGAAAAAATTCACTTGAGACAACAGCTGGAATTGCTGATTATTTTCTTCTATATTTTTTATGTAATTGAATACTACTATCTGCTTTTCAAACTAAAAGATGGCTATCTGGCGTATAAAAGTATTTCATTTGAAAGAGAGGCATATGCGATGGAAAACAATCCTGATTATCTGAAAAAAAGAAAGTTCTGGGGATTCAGAAAATATCTAAGGTCAAACTTCAAAAAATAAAAGAGTTGTAGACTTTATTTCCCTGAGCTAATTAAAAATCTTTACGTTAATAATACATGATATTGCAAATTCCTTCTACATCTGTTCCTATCCAGGAAATTCCTATTCAAAAAAATGTGAAACTTTTCATAAAGCGAGAAGACCTTATCCATCCTCAAATTTCAGGGAATAAATTCTGGAAGCTTTTTTATAATATCAATAATTATTTAGAACAGAACTCTAAGAAACCTTATCTGATTACATTTGGAGGAGCCTACTCCAATCATATCTCTGCTGTTTCTGCAGTTGGAAAGCAGGCCGGAATTCCTACACTTGGCATTATCAGAGGAGAAGAGCTTGCCGATAAATGGAAATACAATCCTACTTTATTTTTTGCGTTTAAAAATGGAATGAACCTGAAGTTTGTAACCCGTGAAGAATACCGTAACAAAGAAAAGCTATCGGAGTTTTTACAACAAGAGTTTCCCAATGCTTTAGTAGTACCTGAAGGTGGAACCAATGAAGGTGCAGTAGAGGGGATAAAAATGATGCTCAATAATCAAACAAAAGATTTTGATTATCTTTGCACTGCAGTTGGAACCGGAGGGACAATCGCCGGAATTTCTAAATTTTGTGAAGAGAATCAGAAAGTTATAGGTTTTAAGGTGGTTGACGATGATTCTTTAGAAAATAAAATCTTTGGATTAACCTTAAAGAAGAATTTTAATCTAATAGATTCTAGTTTTGGAGGTTATGGTAAAATAAAGGATGAAAACATCCAGTTTATCAATGATTTTAAAGAGAATTATAATATTCCTTTGGAACCGATTTATACAGGAAAAATGATGCAGAAAGTTTTAGAACTGATCGATGAGGGGTACTTTCCTGAAAACAGCAAAATATTATGCTTTCATACTGGAGGATTACAAGGTATTGAAGGAGCAAATTTGCTTTTAGAAAAACAAAATAGAAAATTAATTATATAGTAAAATTGAAAAACATGAAAAGACTTTTCTTGCTTGTAAGCCTTTTAGTTTTATCAAAATTCTCGGCCCAGACCTGGGCTACTGAAGACCAATACATCCAAAGGTTCGCTCAATATGCAGTGGAAGAAATGGAAAAGTATAAAATTCCGGCTTCCATTACTCTTGCACAGGGGCTTTTAGAGACCGGAGGAGGACAAAGCAGATTGGCTCAGGAAGGTAAAAATCATTTCGGAATAAAGTGTAAAGAAGACTGGTCGGGTAAAACGATGAAGCATACGGATGATGCACCTAATGAATGTTTCAGGGTGTATGACGATCCCAGACAATCTTATGAAGACCACTCCATATTCTTATCTACAAGAAAGTATTACACCAATCTTTTTAATTTAGATATAAAAGATTACAGAGCCTGGGCTTATGGCCTTAAAAAAGCTGGATATGCCACCAACCCCCGTTATGCTTCTATACTGATTGGTAAAATTGAAAGATATAAATTGTATGAATTCGATAATACCAGTTCTAAAGAGGTTCTTTATGCGGTGTTAAGAATGTATCCGGATTTAAAAGATGACAGAGCCTTTATGGCAAGACTGGAACCTTCAAAAGCAGGTAAAAAAGAGCCTGTAACAGTAAGCGTACCTTATAAGCAGACATCTTATGCACAACAGCAGAAAAGAGTAGAGAGAATTAAAACCAAAGCTGAAATTCTCAATTCTATTTTAATAAAAAGTCATCCTAACGACGGTTTAAAGTATATTGTTATTCCTGAAGACACCGACGTAAAATATATCGCCAATAAATTCAAAGTAAGTGAAAGTAGACTGATTAAATGGAATGAATTGGAAGGTACAACCTTAAAGAAAAACGATATTGTCTTTCTTGAATCGAAAAACTCCAGTGGAAATACAGCAACTTATAAAGCTGAGCCAGGAGAGGGTATGCATGATATAGCTCAGAAATTTGGGATAAAATTACACAAGCTATATGCAAAAAACCGAATGGATGAAGGACAGCAATGCTCTGCAGGACAGTTAATTTATCTGATCGATAAAAAACCAAGAAATTAATAAAAACAAAAATATAAATAATGATGCGCCGTAAGGCGCATTTGTTTGAGTAATATGAGATACCAAAGAAGTTCAGCTTTATTTGATGAAGCTTATCAGTACATTCCGGGTGGTGTTAATTCACCTGTTCGGGCGTTTAAATCAGTAGGGGGAGTTCCTGTATTCATGAAATCAGCAAAAGGGGCTTATCTGACAGATGAAGATAACAATACCTATATTGATTATATCAATTCATGGGGGCCGGCTATTCTTGGACATACACATCCTGAGGTTTTAGAAGAATTAAAGTTGCAGGCAGAGAAAGGATTTTCTTTCGGAGCACCTACGGAGCTGGAAACTGAAATCGCAAAATTTATCGTAGAAAATGTACCCAATATTGATCAGATCAGAATGGTTTCTTCAGGTACGGAAGCTTGTATGAGCGCCATACGACTAGCAAGAGGATATACCGGCAGAGATAAGATTGTAAAATTTGAAGGATGTTATCATGGACATTCAGATTCTTTTTTGATCAAAGCAGGAAGTGGTGCAGCAACTTTTGGAAACCCAAATTCACCAGGGGTTACTCAGGGAACTGCGAAAGATACTCTTTTGGCGAGATATAATGATTTTGAGCAGGTTGAAGATTTATTCCGTCATAACCAGGGTGAGATTGCAGCAGTAATTATTGAACCAGTTGCAGGAAATATGGGGTGTGTTCTTCCTGAAAATAATTTCTTACAAAAACTAAGAAAGATTTGTGACGAAAATGGGGCTTTACTGATCTTTGATGAGGTGATGACAGGATTCAGATTAGCTTTTGGAGGTGCTCAGGAACTTTTTAATGTAAAAGCAGACTTGGTTACTTATGGAAAAGTAATCGGAGGAGGTTTGCCGGTAGGAGCTTTCGCAGGAAGAAATGAAATTATGGATTATTTGGCTCCTAAAGGAGGCGTATATCAGGCTGGAACATTAAGTGGAAATCCGCTAGCAATGAGAGCGGGATTAAAAACCCTTCAGCTGATTAAAAATGATCCGGCCTTCTTTGATAATATTAACAAAACAACTGAGACTTTGGATTTCGAAATTGGAAAAATTCTGAATGAAAAAGGAATTGCCCATAAAATCAACAGAAAGGGTTCTATGATGTCAGTTTTCTTTCATATCAACAGGGTTTCTAACTTTGATGAGGCACAGGAAGCGAATCATGCTTTATTTAATAATTTCTTTCATCAGATGTTGACGAATGGAATCTACCTTCCACCAAGTGGGTATGAAACTTATTTTATCAGCAACGCTATTAAAGATAAGGAAATTGATATGACACTAGAAGCTGTAAGAAAATTTGAATATTCTTAAACTTTAATCGATTATAAAATATAAATAGGATAGGGCTTGAAGTCTTATCCTATTTTTTTATTAGAAAAAAGGTTTGTTGTTGTACTTACCAAATAAATGATACAGATATTGTTATAAACGATACCCGGAGTTCTATTCTGTTCTTTTTAATTTTGTGGTAAATAGATAGGAAATGAAGACTTCAAACCATATATCACGTAAAGACTTTATCAGAAATTCAGCATTAGCGATGGCAGGATTAACTTTAACTTCGGGAACCTTAAGCGGGGCAAGCCTATTTTTCGACTATACAGGTTCTTTGATAAAAAATAAAATAAGTCTGAAAAATGTACGTCTGGAGACAGGTTTTATGTATGATGAAGGCGAAGTAGTATCAACGAAAACCGATTTGTTTTCTATCGAAATTGAAAATGGAAAGATAAAAACAATCAGTGCTAACCAACCTCATAATACAAAAGCCATTGATGCTAAAGGCTATCTGATGCTTCCTGCCTTTAAAGATATGCATATCCATTTGGATAAAACGTTTTATGGAGAAAAATGGCAGGCAGTAAAAAAAAGGACAGGTGGGGTAAAAGGGATGATTGAGTTGGAGCAGCAAATGCTTCCGGAAATGCTTAAGAATTCTACATTTAAAGCAGAGAAAATGATAGAATTGCTTCAATCCAAAGGAACTTCTTTTGCAAGAAGTCATGTCAATATTGAGCCTACTTCAAAACTGAACTCTTTAAAAAATCTACAAAAGGCATTAGAGAATAAAAAGGCAACTTTTGGAGCAGAATTGGTGGCATTTCCGCAGCATGGTGTCTTTTATACAGATTCGGTTCCTTACTTAAAAGAGGCAGCTCAGACAGATATTGATTTCATTGGGGGAGTCGATCCTTATACGATCGATGGTGCTATAGAGAAGACAATAGATTTTACAGTTCAGTTAGCTTTAGACCATAAAAAAGGAATTGATATCCACTTACATGAATCAGGAGAATCAGGATTGAAAACTGTTGAATATTTGATTAATAAAGTAAATGAAAATCCGACGTTGAAAGGGAACACGTATTTAAGCCATTGTTTTGTTCTTGGAAAATTAGATAAACCAAAGCAGGAAGAGATAGCGGAAAAACTGGCTGATGCACAAATAGGAATTGTTTCTACCATTCCGTTCGGAGGTCTCATTATGCCGATTCCAACCCTATACAAACATAATGTAACAGTTTTAACGGGTAATGATAGTATCGTTGACCATTGGAATACTTTTGGCTCAGGGAGTGTTTTGCAGAAAGCTAATCTAATGGCGCAATTGTATGGTTATTCAACAGAGTTTTTATTATCGCGTAGCTTGAGGCTTGCTACCGGAAATATCCTTCCATTGGATGATAAGGGAAATCAACAATGGCCCAGGACAGGAAATGATGCTAATTTAGTTTTTGTCAACGCTACCTGCTCTGCAGAAGCTGTATCAAGGATTTCTAAGGTAGAATCGCTTATTCATCAGGGAAATATTGTTTTTTGATAAAGAATATCACGGGCTCTCATGAAATTTACTTATTTTAGGAAGTAAATTAAGAGTAGGATGAATCATCAGTCGGATCATTTTCCCGTTTTAGGTATTCAGGTATTTAATGAAAATCAATCCAAAGGCTGTCAGCTTTTGTTTAATGAGCTTCACGGCGAAAGATCTATTGATGATCCGCATAAGCATGATTTTTTTATTATTAATCTTTTTGAACATGGTAAAGGATCTCATACTATTGATTTTATAAAATATCCTATTGAGAATCATCAGATTCATTTAGTATTCCCCGGACAGGTTCATCAGTGGGTTATAGAAAAGGAAACCATAGGATATCAATTGATGATCAGCCGTGAATGGTTTGAAGGTTTCCTGCCTGCTTTACGGTTTTCATGGTCGTATTATCAGAATCATCCTGTGATCAATGTTTCAGAGGAGATGTATCAGTTGCTTTTATATGAATTTAAGGCTATTCAAAAAGAACTCAATAAAGAGACTGTTTTTTTGGACCTGATTCAGAAGAGAAGTGAGGTGATCGGACTTCTGATCAGTAAGTCTGTAGAAGGTGTATTTAAGGATTTTGAAATTTATAATTCAAATCCAATCATTTCTAAATTCCAAAACTTTATTGATCAATATTTTAAAGAGGAGCGTTCGGTTTCTTTTTATGCGGAAAAGCTGAATATTTCGGCAAATTATTTAAATATTGTCTGTAAAAAAAGCCTTAATACCTCTGCGTCATCCCTTATTCAGGACAGGATTTTATTGGAAGCAAAACGCCTATTGAAAGTTTCTGAAATGTCTGTAAAAGATATTGTCTATGACTTGGGCTTTTATGATCATGCCAGCTTTTCTAAATTTTTTAAAGCTCAAACAGGAATGACTCCATCTCAGTTTAAAGAGTAATAATCGATACAAAATATGATATGATTAATACACTTGTTCCATTGGAAACAGGTGTAACTTTGTATTACTAAAATCAGGAATATGCAGTCAGAATATCAACTTTTATCAGCAGAAAATTTTACGTTAAAAAATGTCCGTTTAGAAACAGGATTTGAATATGATCATGAAGATGTTATCAAGACAAAAACTGATTTGTTTTGTGTTGAAATCGCTGAAGGAAAAATAAAAACAGTCAAAACTAATGATATATCTGCTAATGCTATTGATGCTAGAGGAAAATTAATGCTTCCTGCATTTAGAGATATGCATGTTCATTTAGATAAAACATTATATGGATTACCGTGGCAAGCACTTTCACCTAAAAGAAAAACGGTAAAAGATATGATTGCTTATGAGCAGGGAATTATCCAGGAACTTTTAAAAACTTCGGTACAGCGCGGTGGGCAATTGATTGATCTGTTGCAGAATTACGGAACCAATTTCGCCAGAACGCATTTCAATATCGATCCGACTTCAGGATTGGTATCATTGGAAAATTTAGAAAAAGCATTAGAAAATAAAAAAGATTCTTTTAGGGCAGAGTTGGTTGCTTTTCCTCAACATGGTTTGTATTATACAGATACTGTTCCATTAATGAAAGAAGCTGCTGCTTTAAAAAGTGTTGATTTCATCGGAGGTCTGGATCCTTATAGTATTGACGGAAGCATCGAAAAGGTTTTGGATTTTACAGTCCAGTTAGCTTTAGACCATAAAAAAGGAATTGATATCCACTTGCATGAAATAGGCGATTCGGGGATGAAAACCATCAATTATTTAATTGATAAAGCGATTGAAAACCCGATTCTTCAGGGGAATACGTTTGTGAGTCATGCTTTTGCTTTAGGACATCTTTCATTAAAGGAAACGGAGCGAATTGCCGAGAGATTGGCTGGTGCCAAGGTTGGAATTGCCTCTTCTGTTCCGTTCAGAGGTACAGTTATGCCTCTTCCTATATTAAAAAAATATGGGGTCAATGTTTTGATTGGTAATGACAACGTTCAGGACTACTGGAGTACGTTTGGGTCAGGAAATATGCTTCAGAAAGCTAATTTAATTGCTGAACTATATGGTTACGAAACGGAATTTGATCTTTCAAGAACATTGGAGTTTGCTACTCAGAGCAGACTTCCGTTAGATGATAAAGGAAATCAGCAATGGCCGAAATCGGGAGATGAAGCAAGTTTTGTTTTAGTAGATGCAAGCTGCTCAGCCGAAGCGGTTGCCAGAATTTCTAAAGTGGAATCTCTAGTAAATAAAGGGTATTTACTCTGGAAAGAGTCTTAATATATTTTTAGTACTTGTCTTTGTAATCAAACACCTTCGGAAATTATTTTTTGAAGGTGTTTTCTATTTTATGTTGGCTAAAATTCTTTTAATATTTTTTTAATATTAATTTTACGTAATAAAAGTTGTTTATATTTAAGAAAAAAATAAATTCGCAGTGGCATTCCAAGCGATGAACAAGTAGGAAAAGGCACTAATAACCACCACACAAAATTTTTTTTACGAAAAGTCAATGTTTCACCCTCCAGTCTATATACTATTGGAGGGCTAATAAATAATTAAATACTATGAACTATTTAAAATTAGATTACAAACAAATTCTTTTCTTTTATGCTTTCTTAAGACAGATGGACCTGTCACTGGATAGAAGCAGATGGACTTCTTTAAAAGAGCTTCAAGAGTACTATGAAGACAGAGTATCACCAGAACAAATGATTAATTATTTAGGTTTGAAGCTTAAGGTATCCGATGATAATTCAAATCAATTATCTGTTCGAAATGAGAATATCTTCAAAGATAAATTCAAGTTATTTTTTAAGAAAACCCACCTTACAGAAGAAGAAGCTACGAACTTACACAACTTTTTAGTATTATTTGATCAGTACTTAAAATCAGATTTAGAATATTATACCCGTGAAATGGAGATACTAAGGGTAGGTATAGAACAATTTTATACACAGCTGTTTGAACCAAAAATTAATAAAAATGATTTAAAGAAGATAAGAGCTATTGAACATTATGGACAAAACAGATTAGCAAAAACCCAGGAATTGAAAAAAGTGATTCCTAAAGATTTTATTATCAATTAATTCTTTTTAATAATTATAAAACAAAAATATGAAAAAACTGTACTCATTGATTTTAAAGATATAGTGTCATGATACTATTTTTTAGAAATTTTCCCAAAATATAAAAATAAAAGGTGTCGAATATTCGACACCTTTTATTTTATTTTTATCTATGTATACCTTTTTTGCTATTATAGTTGGAGGGCTGCAAAGGTTTTCATTGTTTTACTTCAATACATAGGCAAGTTATAAATATAAAAAAATAAACCATAAGAAGATCAATTGATCCTCTTATGGTTTTTATATAATTTGATATGATAATCTATTGATGAATCTTAGTTCATTGCATCAACAACATCAAAAGATGTTAATCCTGTCCAACCTTTAGCCCAATCTGGTAAAGCTGTACCGTTTCCTGCACCTGAAGCATTAGCATTAATGGTAAATACACCAGACATATCCGGAGCTGGAGCTTTTGCTTTCACAAGAGTAGCTACATTTATGAATCTAATGTTTTTGATATAAGAACCTGACGTAAACCATCCATATGTTCTATCCGTTTCGAAGTCAAGTCCGGTTGAATAATTTGCAACAACAATATTATCAAATTTACCTTGAGAACCAGCTCTGATTTTTAATCCTTGAGATTCAGATCCACCAGCATTTCCTAAGAAAGTAGCATTGTTTATGGTAGGGTTAGAAGTTCCGTTTCCATTAGTAGTATTAGGGTCAGTATCCTGAGTATCGGCTTCAATTCCTCTGTTTCCTGGTTCAGCCGCATTTTGATATTGCTTTTTTCTTGCAGCATAAAGGAAGTTTACAGTTCCTCTGTATCCTTCTGTCCAGTCGAAAGAATCATCTCCAACACCTGTAATTACAAGGTGATCTAAATTAGGGCTTCCACCGAAACACTCAATACCATCATCAGCTCCATCTGTTACATATACGTAAGAAATAGTAGTTCCACTACCTACGCCGAATAAAGAAAGTCCGTTGAATTCTTTTTCAGGATTGTATTTAAATCCACTGTCTTTGATAACTACATATTTAATTAGACCTGAGTTGTCGCTGTTATCAGTACCTCCATAAGTTAAATCTCCTAATTCAGAAGTTGAAGTTCCTGAAGCACTTCTGTTTGAAGGTGCGTTTCCTAATATTACAATACCTCCCCAGTGTCCTTGTTTATGTGTAGTTCCTTCAAAAACGACAGGGTTTGTTGCTGTACCATTGATGAAAATTTTCCCACCTCTGTCAACAATTAAATAAGTAGCACCTGCTGATGCTGTGATTCTTGTTCCTGCAGGAATGATAAGGGTAGCTCCCTTTTCTACTAAAAGTCTTCCTGTAAGATTGTATACTTTTGTAGCATCTAAGGTAATAGATGTTCCGGCAGCGATCTTTCCTTGAAAGTTACTTGGATCTACCGTAGATACATTCTCTGTTGTCTCATCATCAGAACTGCTACAAGAAATGGCAGTTGAAGAAAATGCAGCCACTAACGAAAGGCAAAGAGCTGCTCTTAAAATTGTTTTTTTCATAACTATATTAGATTTATATTTTTAATTAAAATTTATATGATAGATTGATTCCGACCTGACGTCCTTTTGTATAGTCTTTATGAACAAATACTCCGGCTCCGTTAGTTTGTTCAATTTTATAATCAGGGTTTAATAAGTTTTTAGCACTGATTCCGATACCCACTTGTTTAAATGAAAAGTTGATATTAGCATCAAGAAGATTACGGGCTAGCTCATAAAAGTTACCTGTTTTATTGGTTCCAAGTGCATAAAGGTTTTTCCCAACATAAGAATAAGAAACAACGAAGTCTAAGCTATTATCATTATTCCATTTATGATTATATCCTAAGTTGACATTGGCTAAGAAGTTGGCTACCCCTTGGATATCATCTTTAGTCTGATCGTTGAACTGTATAACTTTACCATTATTTTCCTTCATAAATTCGGTTTCAGTTTTTAGCTTCTGTTGAGACTGCATGAAGGTTCCGTTTAGGAAAGTGTACAATTTAGAGTTACTCCATTGATATAGATCTTTTCTAAATTCCACTTCAGCTCCGTATATATATCCCCAGTTTGCAATATTGAAATAACTCATATCACTTGGGGCTGAAGTTGAGTAGGTTGTTCTGGCAATCGGATTTTGAATATATTTTCCAAAAGCAGCAATTGACAATACTTCCCCGGATCTAGGGAAAAGCTCCCATTTTAGATCTACATTATAATTGTCAGAAGGATAAAGGTATTGGTTACCATATACGTTGTTTGTTACATCATAATAAGCAATCGGAATAAGTTCTTTTGCCTGTGGTAAAGTATATGTTTTTGAGAATGATAGTCTTAAATTTTGTTTGTCATTAACACTATATTTTGCATTTAATGCAGGGAGAAATTTATTGTATGTCTTATTTTTCTTGCCTTGGCCCATTACCGAATCATCCCAACGTGTCTGCATATCAATGAAATCATAACGACCTCCAACTTGTACAACAAATTTGTCTGAAAGACTTATGTCTACATTCGCGAATCCTGATTGGATGTTTTGTTTAATAGTATAAAAGAATGGAACAAATAATTTATTCTCAGGCTGGAATGTTAAATAAGTAAAGATAGGCTCTCCTTGAGCAGTAACTAGTGTATTGTTATGAGCATTAATAAATGCATCAATATTATTAGGATCCATTGTATGACCCAACAGATCTTTGAAAGTCATACCAATTGTAGTATTTTCAAACTTACGATCTTTATAAGATCCATCATATCCAACAGTTACTTTGAATTTATCAAATTGTTTACTAAGGTATGCGTGACCTAATACAGTATTGTCTTTTAGCTCATCAAAATATCTGTGGTTATTGATAGCACTTCCAGCAAGTAATTGAAAGTTTTGAGCATCAATAGTATTCTGAAGACGATCTGGTCTTTTGCTGTTAAGCATGTTATAACCTACGGCCCAGTCAGCTGTCCAGCTATCACCTAATTTATGATTACCAAATAATTGGTTGATCCAGGTTGTAGTAATTTTATTATCACCTCTGTTGATAATTACTTCTCTATCTACATCATAAGAATACCCCTTGTAAATTTTTGCTGCCTGATCTGATGAATGAATGTAATTGGAAGTGAAATTAATTTTATTATTGCTATTAATTTTATAACCTAAATTAATTAAAGCAGTAGTATTTGATTTGTATACCGAACGCTCTACATCGGTGAAGTTTTTATTTGGAGTACCATCAGCGAAAAAGAACCCTTCCTGTCCTTTGCTAAATTCATAAGAGTTTTCAAATCCTGCATATCCAAAGAATGAAAACTTTCCGAAATTAGCTCCTCCTTCTATATTCATTTCAGAGTTAAAAGGATTGTCTGCATTTTTAAAATTCCATTTTGTAGTGAAAGGGTAGGTTTGATTAGGATTTCCTTTTATAAAAGAAGCGGTTCTGTATCCAAAAAAACCTGGTGCTCCATCCTGTACTTTGAAATCTTTTTTATCGAAAGTCTGTAAATTGATGCTGCTTCCTAATCCTACTCTGAAATAAGGCTTTCCGGAATGCTCTTTAGAAGCAATATTGACATTGGCTCCTCCAAAATCACCAAGTAGTCTTGGGTTATACACTTTATCTAATGAGATATATTCAACCATTGATGTTTTAAATATCTCAAGGTTTATATTTTTAAATTCAGGATCATCAGATGGGATGGGTAGTCCATTAAGGGTGGTGCTGTTGTAGCGATCTCCTAAACCTCTTACAAAAATCTGCCCGCTTCCTTCTTGTTTTTGTGTTCCTGTAGCTTTAGTTACTGCCGTTGCAGCATCTCCAACACCTTGCTTGGCAAGCTGTACTGAACCTACACGCTCAATAACCTCTACGGATTTTTTTTGTAAATTAATAATGTTAGATTCGGTTCCTTTTTTTGTGGTTCCTTTGATGATAACACCTTCGATTTTCTTCTCTTTTTTAATGGTGTCTTGCTTGCTTTGAGCATAAAGTACAGTTCCCGATGTGCTTAAAAACAAAACTGCGATACTCAGTTTTCTAAAATTCATTTTATTTTTTACTATATTCTTTCGTTGCAAAGGAATAAAAGTTTATCGGAGTGGGTGATTTAGTTTAATTTAATTTTTTCTTAACTAAACATTAACAAAACGATATTATTGTTAACTTTATATGAACGATAAATGATTTCTTAATCTGTCGTATAAAAATTATTAACTTTGACTCGTAAAAATTGAAAATGAACCAAAAGAAAATACTCTTAATAGATGATGAACTCGATATTTTAGAGATTCTGTCTTATAATCTGGAAAAGGAAGGATACGATATCTATAC
Source organism: Chryseobacterium piperi (assembly GCF_002285635.2). Taxonomy (NCBI): domain Bacteria; kingdom Pseudomonadati; phylum Bacteroidota; class Flavobacteriia; order Flavobacteriales; family Weeksellaceae; genus Chryseobacterium; species Chryseobacterium piperi. Next base: position 4,460,505 of record NZ_CP023049.2, read on the forward strand.
CGCTACCAATGGTAACGAAGGAATAGAAAAAGCAAAAGAGATTATTCCCGATCTTATTTTATTAGACGTTATGATGCCCGAAAAAGATGGTATCGAAACCTGTCAGGAACTTCGTAAAGTAAAAGAACTTCAAAAATCATTAATTGTTTTTCTTTCTGCAAGAAGCGAAGAATTTTCTCAACTCGCAGGTTTTCAGGCTGGAGCCAATGATTATATCGTAAAGCTGATCAAGCCGAAAATTCTTATTTCTAAAGTAAACGCACTTTTACAATTAACATCTCAGGTTTCAGATAATGCTAAATTAATTGAAATTGGCGATTTGATTATTGATAAAGATAATTTTAGAGTTTCTAAAAGCGGTCAGCAGTTTTTGCTTCCTAAAAAAGAATTCGATTTACTTTATCTTTTGGCCTCTAACACTGAAAAAGTCTTTAAGAGAGAAGAAATTCTTGAGAAAGTTTGGGGTAATGATGTTATTGTAGGCGAAAGAACAATAGATGTTCACATTAGAAGATTAAGAGAAAAATTAGGAATTAATACCATTCAGACTTTAAAAGGAATAGGATATAAACTTATCGTTTAATTGAATAAGTCAAATAAGCTACCTTTACTCTTCTAACCAATAAAAATTTGTAAAATTGAAATTTTACAGGCTAACTCTCGTCGCATCATGTCTTCTGACATTGGTGATGTTCTTATTAGTAATCATTTTTGATTCACTAAAGGATATTTATTATAAAACTCCTTTTTTCAAAGTAGGGCTTTTCCTTTGTCTCGTCTTTATATTTATTATTAATTATGTGGTTCTGGAGCTCCTGTTTAATTATTATGGAAAGAAGCAGGTTCGTGGACTTTCCCAGATTTTGCCACAGGAAATCGTTAATAATAATGATGAAAATATCACGATTAAAGAATTAGGAGAGCGGTTTTCAGATCTGAATCAACAAAAAGTTTCCCAAATCGATATGATGACGGAAATGGAAAGTTACCGTAAAGAATATATCGGAAATGTTTCTCATGAATTGAAAACTCCGTTGTTTTCTATTCAGGGATATGTGGAAACTTTGAGAGATGGAGGAGTTGATAATCTTAGCATACGAGACAAGTATCTGGAAAGAATAGATATCTCTGTTGAGCGATTGATTGCTATCGTTACTGATTTGGATATGATTAACAGGCTTGAGGCGGGAGAAATTAATCTTACGGTTTCAAAGTTTGATGTTAATCTTTTGATAAAAGAAATTTTTGACTTGTTAGATCTTGAGGCCGAAAAGCATAACACGACTTTGCAGATTCAAACGCTGCATCCTCAGATTTTTGTTGAAGCCGATAAGCAGAAAATTTCACAGGTATTCATCAATTTAGTTTCCAATGCTATTCATTATGCCAACAGACAGGAAGCTAAGGTTGTTGTAAAAACCAGTGTTCTAAAGAATAAGGTTCTCATTGAAGTTATTGACAATGGAATGGGAATAAAATCAGAAATTCTTCCAAGGATCTTTGAGCGGTTTTATCGTGTAGAGACCAGCAGAAGTCGTAGAGAGGGAGGTTCAGGCTTAGGCTTGGCTATCGTAAAGCATATATTAGAGGCTCATAAAGAAAACATTACGGTAGAAAGTGTATACCTTGAAGGGACAAAATTTAGTTTTATGCTTGAAAAAAGTAAATAATCCGGGCAAAATTTAAGAAAAAAAATATTTTAAAAAATCCTGAAATATTTTTTTGTGACATGTCATTTATTATATATTTGCAACAGAAATTTATCATAATAATCAAGGCAAAAAGTAATTTAAAAACTGATATGGTTTACAAAATCCGCGTAATATTAGATGCGAAAGAAGATATTTTCCGTGATATCGAAGTTAAGGGAAAACAGACACTATGGAACTTACATTTAGGAATTAAAAGTGCATTCAGCTTGCAAGGAGATGAGCTTTCTACTTTTAATTTACTGGAAGAAGATGGAACGATAGTAAAAAGTGTTCCATTAGAAGATATGAGTGATGATGGTGATGGTGAAATTATGTCGGATGTATATATTGACGAAGCATTTGCCAGTGCAGGAGATAAAGCTCAGTTTCAATATGGACTTCTTGATCTTTGGGAATTCTTCTGTGAGCTTGTAGAAGTAATCGAAGAAACAAAAGGTGTTAATTATCCGATCACTGTATATCGATTTGGAAATGTTCCTTTAAAGGCTCCTACTAAAAATGGAAGTGGTGGCGGATCTAAAAAGAAATCTGCAATGCCTTTAATGGATGATGAGTTTAGTTTTGAAGATGACTTTGGAGGTGGAAATAATTTTGCTGACGAGGATGATAACTTCGACGATGATGAAGAGGAAGATTATAACGATGATGTCTTCGATGATGAAGATGATGCAGATGACGAAAGATAAGCGCTAACGCAATATAAAATACAAAGCTCCGGATTATTTCCGGGGCTTTTTTTGTCTTTTTGCCACCCTAGTCTTCAAAACAATCCTTATTTTTGTTAAAACAGGATTAATGAAAAAATTAATTTTATTAGCAATTATTGGCTTGGGAATTGTTTCCTGTACTAAGCAAAATACAAATAAGACTATGGATTTACCTAAAGATTGGAAACATTCTACAAATATTTATGAAGTTAATGTAAGACAGTATACTCAGGAAGGGACGTTTAAAGCATTTGAAAAAGAAATGCCTCGACTAAAATCAATGGGAGTGAAAACCCTTTGGTTTATGCCAATTACTCCTATTGCCCAGCAAAATAAGAAAGGAAGTATGGGAAGTCCTTATGCCGCTGCTGATTATACTTCGATCAATCCGGAATTCGGAACATTGGATGATTTCAAACATATGGTAAATGAAGCCCATAGATTAGGATTTAGAATAATCATTGACTGGGTAGCTAATCATACGGGTTGGGATCATGTCTGGACAAAGACTCATCCTGAATTTTATCTTAAGGATCCTGATGGGAAATTTCATATTGCTTCCGGAATGGATGATATTATAGAATTGGACTACAAAAATCAGGAAATGCGGAAAGCAATGATTGATGCGATGAAGTTTTGGGTTAAAGAAACCAATATTGATGGCTTCCGATGTGATTTGGCCTCTTGGGTGGAGTTGGATTTCTGGGAACAGGCACGTCCGGAAGTTGAGACTATTAAACCTCTTTTTTGGTTAGGAGAATTTGATGAGCTGGAAAACCCGGAATATGGGAAAGTGTTTGATGCAAGTTATTCGTGGACGTGGATGCATAAATCTGCGGATTATTATAATAAAAATCTTCCTTTGCAGGATTTGAAAGACCTTTTGGTGAAATACTCAAATCTTGGAGACTCTTCAATGCGAGCATGGTTTACAACTAACCATGACGAAAACTCCTGGAACGGAACGGAATATGAAAAATATGGAGTGATTACAAAACCTATGGCTGTGTTTTCTGCAACATGGAATGGAATTCCATTATTGTACTCCGGTCAGGAGCTGCCGAATATGAAAAGATTGGAATTTTTTGAGAAAGATGCAATCGAGTGGACCAATACTTATCAGATGGCTGATTTTTATAAAACATTATTGAATCTGAAATCTTCAAATCCGGCTTTAAGAGGAGGTGATAAAAATGTGATCACTTATCTTTTGAATACAACAGCTGATGATAAAATTTTAGCTTATGTAAGGAAAAGTGGAGAGCATGAAGTGTTGGTTGTTTTAAATATGTCAAAAGAACCAGTTAATTTTAGTATTCAGGATGAGAATCTTTCAGGCAGCTTTAGAAATGTCTTTGACTATACTAAAAGAGATTTTAATGATGGAAAAGGTTTTAATTTCAAAGTTTCAGATTATGCAGTCTTTGAAAAATGAGAGAATAAGCCACTTAAATTTTGGCTGAAAATTTAAAATGGTTTATATTTAATTTTAAATAAGATAACTAATACAAGCGGGCTAAAGCCCGCTTTTTAATTCAAATCGATACAGACTTTTAATTCAAATGAATAAGGAAGAAATATTAAGTATTATAAGAATAAAGGTTTCAGAAAAAATTAAAAATTTTGAAAATTTGATTGATGAAACCCGTGCTTCAAACAATGATACCAAAAGTTCAATGGGGGATAAGTATGAAACAGGTCGTGAAATGCTTCAGCAAGAAATTAATAATCTTCAGAGACAGCTTAATGAATCACTAAGCCAGCAAGCCATCCTTCAAAAAATTACTTCAGAAGATTCTTCCAAAGTACAAAACGGGGCATTGGTAAAGACAGACAGAGGTCTTTTTTATGTGGCTGTATCCATAGGTGAAGTGGTATTTGAAAACAAAAAAATGATGACTGTTTCTGCTGAATCTCCTTTGGTAAAAGCAATGTTTGGCAAGAAAAAGGGAGAGAAGTTTGAAATTATTACAATGTATCAAACAATAGAAAATATCTGGTAAATACAGGAAAATAACCAATGATTTTGTGAAAAAAGATTATCTAAGTATATCAATAAAATAAAGTTAAACAGCTGTGAAATTATTTTTTACAGCTGTTTTTTTATTAACTTTGAAGTTTGTTATAATTTACTAAAAGCACAATCATTAAATTCTCACAATGCAAAATTACTTAGACCTTTTACAACATATTCTGGATAATGGAACAGATAAAACGGATAGAACCGGAACGGGAACAAGAAGCGTCTTCGGATATCAGTTGAGGTATGATTTATCAAAAGGGTTTCCTTTGGTGACGACTAAAAAGGTGCATTTAAAATCTATTATTTATGAGCTGCTTTGGTTCTTAAAAGGAGATACCAATATTAAATATCTAAATGATCATGGAGTAAGTATCTGGGATGAGTGGGCTGATGAAAATGGAGACTTAGGTCCTGTTTACGGAGCGCAGTGGAGAAGCTGGAGCGGATCTAATGATAAAATAGTCGATCAGATTTCAGAAGTGATCGATCAGATTAAGAAAAATCCTGACTCCAGAAGACTGATTGTTTCTGCATGGAATGTTGCAGAGATACCGAATATGGCTTTGGCGCCTTGTCATGCCTTATTTCAGTTTTATGTAGCAGATGGAAAACTATCTTTGCAGTTGTATCAGAGAAGTGCTGATGTTTTCCTTGGTGTTCCTTTTAATATTGCCAGCTATGCTCTATTATTAATGATGGTGGCTCAGGTATGCGATCTTGAGGTGGGAGATTACGTCCACAGTTTTGGTGATGTCCATATTTATAACAATCATTTCGAACAAGTAAACAGACAGCTTTCAAGAGATCCGAGACCACTTCCTACAATGAAATTAAATCCTGAAATTAAAAATATTTTTGATTTTAATTTTGAAGATTTTACTTTAGAAAATTATGATCCGCATCCGGGAATTAAAGCACCTGTGGCTATTTAATAACTGATATTGAGATTGTAATTATCTTTTTAAAAAGAAATTACTTTACTAATTTATACCATTAGCGTGGGAATGGATTAGTGATTATTAAGATAAAAAAAGACCGAAAGATTATATATTTCTCTTCCGGTCTTTTATTTTTAGGATTGTTTAATTTTTAATAAGGTTGTTCTTCACAGTCTTGTGGTCTTCCACATCCACTTCCTCCTCCGCCTCTTGGGCCACCACCACCATTTCCTCCTGAGCCGCCGTTTCCTCCTACACATTGTCCAGGATTTCCATCATCATTGAGTAAACATGATTTTCCTGAGCTGCATTGGCTGTCTGACCAGCACGAAGAAGAATCTCCATTAGTATTTACACTGCCTAAAATTTGTGATAGGTTTTTTCTCGAAAGTTTTTTCATAATATTATTTGGTTTTTATGTTAACTATTTATAAATATAATAAAAAAAACAATGCAATTGTTTGAAATTTACAAATAATCATTTGGTTTGTTAAGTTGTTTGTGGATAAAATAAAGTATTTTAATTTTTTCGATAAAATTAATAAAAGAAAAATCTTGTTTTCCTTTTGCTTAAATAAGGTAAAACCCATTTTTCTATATTATCTTAGCTAATGAGTTTCACAAGATCCTTTTATATTTTTCGATGTGAATTTTAAAGTTTTTTTTCGGAGCTCTTTTCTTGTGGAAGTTTAACCATTTTCTATTGTAAAACATAATGAAATATTTAAAAATAAATACTGACGAAAAAACTGATCTCGAATTATTACAGAATGCGATTCTTCAATTGAAGGGTGTCGATTCAGTAGAGGTTATTGACGAAGAAAATCCAGAAAGCGAACTCAAAAAAGCTTTTGCTAAAACTAAAGAGCAGCTTAAAAAAGGGGATTATGAAACCCTAGTCAATGATATTTTTGATATATTAACAAAAAATAATTCTAAAAAATAATGAAAAAGGCCATTTTATCTATTGCTGTGCTTGGGCTTCTATTTTCAGCCAATGTATCAGCTCAAACCGAAACTTCAGGCAGAGAAAAAGTATACAGAGCAACTCATACAAAAGTAACGGAGCTAAAACATACAAAACTTAAAGTAAACTTTGACTATCAGAAAGAACAAATGAATGGAGAGGAGTGGCTTACAGCCTCACCTTACTTTTATCCTACCAATCAATTGATTCTTGATGCCAAAGGTATGCTGATTCATGAAGTAGCTTTAGATAATAATGGTAAAAAATCTCCTTTAAAATATGAGTATAAAGATGATGTTCTAACTATTAATTTAGATAAGACATATCAAAAAAATCAGGATTACACAGTATATATCAAATATACTTCGCGTCCTAATGAAGTGAAGCAACAAGGAAGTATGGCTATTAATGATGCCAAGGGCTTGTATTTTATTAATGCACAAGGAAAGGATCCTGATAAGCCAACCCAGATATGGACGCAGGGGGAAACAGAGTCTTCATCTGCATGGTTTCCAACTATTGACAAGCCCAATCAAAAAACAACTCAGGAGATTTATATGACAGTTCCTGATCAATACGTAACGCTTTCCAATGGAATATTAAAAGACTCTCAAAAAGAATCAAACGGGCAGAGAACTGATCATTGGGTAATGGATAAAAGACATTCTACCTATCTTTTCTTTATGGGAGTAGGAGATTATGCTATTGTTAAAGATAAGTGGAAAAATATTCCTGTAGACTATTATATAGAAAAAGAGTATGAGCCGTATGCTAAACAGATTTATGGAAATACTCCTGAAATGATTGAATTCTTCTCAAAGAAAATGGGGTATGATTATCCTTGGGCAAAGTATGCACAAATCTCAGGAAGAGACTATGTAAGTGGTGCGATGGAAAATACTACAGCAACGCTTCATGGTAGTGATATTTTGCAAAAGCCTGGACAGCTGATCGATGAGAATAAATGGGAAGATACCATTGCACACGAGTTATTTCATCATTGGTTTGGAGATCTGGTAACGGCAGAAAGTTGGAGTAACCTTACGGTAAATGAGTCTTTTGCTAATTATTCCGAATATCTCTGGAATGAATACAAGTATGGAAAAGATCAGGCGGATTATCATCAGATGAGTGATGTGAATATGTATATTCATAACCCCTCCGATTTTAAGAAAAATTTAGTAAGGTTTAATTATGATTCTCGTGAAGATGTTTTTGACTTGGTGACTTATCAAAAAGGAGGCGGTATTCTTCATATGCTAAGAAATTATTTAGGAGATGACGCATTCTTTGCAGGGATGAATGACTATTTAAAGACCAACGAATATAAAAATGGTGAGGCTCATCAATTGAGACTTTCTTTTGAGAAAGTTTCAGGAAAAGATCTGAACTGGTTTTTCAATCAATGGTATTTTGGAAGTGGAAATCCAAAACTGAGCTATTCTTATACTTTTGAACCTGTTAAAAAGCAAGTTACACTGGTTATTAATCAAACCCAGGAGCTGCCTTTTGAATTTCCTTTGGCAATAGATGTCTATGATAATGGAAAGCCTAAAAGATATAATGTATGGGTAAATGCTGAGGCTAAGAATACATTTAATTTTGATGTTTCAAAAACTCCGGATTTAATCAATATCAATGCAGATGGAATATTGGTGTCAGAAATTACTGATACAAAGACACCGGAACAATATTTAATGCAGTTTACCAACTCCAAGGAGCTAAAGAGCAGATATAATGCAGTAAAAGCTATTAAGGATCAGGTTGGAAAAAATCCGGCTGCTACAAAGTTGCTTGCTGCAGCATTGAAAGACCCTTATTTCAGAGTAAGAATGAAGGCATTGGAATTAATGGATTTGTCTAATGCTGAACAGGCAAAAGTTTTAGCATCAGATGTAGAAAAATTAGCGGCTAATGATCCTAAAACTTTGGTTCAGGGATCGGCGATTGCTGCCTTAGCAAAAACGAAGGATAAAAAATATCTTCCGCTTTTTGAAAAAGGGGTTAATGCTGTTTCAAATTCCGTAAAAGGAAATTCGTTATCAGCTTTAGTTACTGTTGATCCTTCAAGAGCTAATGCTTTAGCTGAAAAAATTGATTTGAAAGGGGCTTCTGATGACCTGTTAGCACAGTTGTTGCCTGTTGTTGTTAAAAACAAAATAACATCTCAGATGGCTAATATTGCTTCTGTTGTAGCATTTTATCCTTTCATTAAGTTTCAGAACCCGGAGTTAGGGAAATCTGCAGAAGAAGGTTTTAACTGGATTATGACTTCAGATAATCTGAAAGCTACAGAAAGTATTACAAAATTATTGGGACAGGCAAAAAGCCAGGTGGCACAAAATCCGCAAGCTAAGATGATGATTTCTCAGATGTTGAAGGATGGTCTCAGTAAAAAGATGGAATTGTTAAAACAAAATCCACAAAATGCTGCAAGTATTAATAAACAAATCGATGCTTTAAACAAATCGATTGAAGAATATAAATAAATTGTTTTTTTACAATATAATATATATATATGAAGAGGCTGTCCAATTTTTGGACAGCCTCTTATATTTAATTATTTCTTTAGAATCAGGTTTAAGAAAATATGGGGCCTTATTGTTATATATATTGATCAGTCTTTACTTCTTACAGATAATAATCGTTTCCTGATCCGAAAAACCAAAGTAATTGTCTTTTTCAAAAACTTTGATTTCCGCTTGAAATCCTGTGCTTTTTAGTCGTTCTACCAGTCCTTCCACAGAATAGATCCGTACATGATCTTCCTGTCCGAAATGTTCTAACCTTTCTTCAGGAGTTTTTACTTCAGCATTTTCATAGATTTCTCCATTTTTAAAAGGGGTCTGAATTAAAGCCATTCCATCTTTTTTCAAAACCCTGTATAACTCATTCATAGCAGCCGTATCATTGTCAATGTGTTCAAGAATATGGTAGCATAGAATAAGATCAAATTTTTCAGACTCTGAATCAATTTGCGTGATATCAAAATGGTAATCTGCTAAAAATTCGTTTTCGAAATCTGTTGGAAAATAATTGATTTCCTTTGAATTTTTCAATGTTCGGTAAATAGCTCGTGAAGGAGAAAAGTCTAATACTGAAAACCCGGGTTTCAAATAGTCTTCTTTCAGGATTTTATACAATCTCCTGGATCTCGGTAGACTTCCACAAATAGGGCAGAGTAGGTTTCCGTTATCGAGCTTTATAAAACTCTTAAGTTGGGAATGGCAGATATTGCATTCATGATGGTTTCCTTTATATAATGGATATAAAGCTTTTCTGAAAAACATTTCGTTTTCAAAAATGAATTTTTGGGGAAGAATGCTTTTGATAATATTTTTTGCAGTAGAATACATTGGTGTTTGCAATTTAATAATAGTAATCGAAAAATTCGGTGTTGTTGCTATTAATTTTTAAATTTGTGCTTTATAATTTTAACGTATGACTTTTGGAATTGAAGCTGTAGGCTACTATATACCGTCTTTGTATTTAGAGATCAAAGACCTGGCAGAAAAAAGAGGAATTGAACCTGCGAAATTAGAAAAAGGCTTAGGCTTACATAGGATGGGATTTCCTGATGTTCATGAAGATGCAGCTACTTTTGCAGCCGAAGCATTGTTAAAATTAATAAAAGACTATCAGATTAATCCTGAAGATATAGCAAGAATTTACTTAGGGACTGAAAGTGCATTGGATGCAGCAAAACCTACCGCTTCTTATGCCATGCAGATGGTAGAAAAAGTGTTGGAGGAAGAATTCGGAGAACGATGCTTTAAAAATTGCGATGTAGTAGATATGACTTTCGCATGTGTTGGTGCTGTTGATGCTCTTCATAACTCTCTTGATTTCGTAAGGGTAAATCCTGATAAAAAGGCTATTGTCATTGCCAGTGATTATGCAAAATATGAGCTTAGCTCACCTGGAGAGTATACGCAGGGTGGTGGTGCAGTTGCTTTATTGGTTTCTTCAGAGCCTAACCTGTTAGAAATTGAAAACTTTTGGGGAGTAGCTACAGAAAGTGTATTTGATTTTTTTAAACCGAGACGTTATTATCAGAAAGAGGAATTGACTACTGCTCCTGAAACTTACCCGGACAAAATAGAGATATTTACCGATGAGCCTGTTTTTGATGGGCAGTACTCTAATCAATGTTATCAGGATCGTATCAGAGAAGCATATTCCCATTATAAGGAAATTACAGGTAAGGATAAACCTTATAAAGATTGGAAATACCTGATCTTCCACCTTCCCTACGCTTTTCATGGGAAAAGGGTCTTTACTGAAATTTTCAGTCTGGAAAATGGACTTTCTTATAGAACACCTGAAGAGCAAAAGGTTGTTGCTAAATCTGAAGACTATCTCCAATTCATCAATGAAAAAATTGAAAAATCTCAACGGGCCTCTTCCGAAATAGGAAATATGTATACCGCTTCTATCTTTATGGCATTGCTTTCGGCATTGCAAACATCTTTTAATGATGGTGAAGAATTAACAGGAGAAAAGATAGGATTTCTTGGATATGGCAGCGGATCCAAATCTAAAGTTTTTGCAGGGGCAGTTTCTAAGAACTGGAAAAATGTAGTTTCTAAATGGAACTTATTCGAAAATCTAAATGAGCGAACTGCTATTGATTTTGAAAGCTATGAGAAACTACATAGAAAACAACTAAAGGAATCTGTTAATCCAGACTATAGTGGATTTGGATTGGAATCTGTAGAAACCGATAATCCTGTTTTAAATGGAGCAAGATATTATAATTATAAGTAAATAAAAGATTATTAAATAAAAGTTAATTTTATGTAAAAACATCTCATTTTTGAGGTGTTTTTTTGTTTTTTTTTAGAATATAGGATTTAAAATGCAATATATAAAGGCTGAATACGTGATTTGAAATTTAAATTGTGTTTATAAAATTAGGCAACAGTATTATTTGTATTTATTTTATTAATAGGATTGTAATAGCTGGTTGATGTGTGAGGTATTTTTATTTCTATTTAACTCGTTAAAATTATTCTGGTAAAAGAATTGGTGCGAAAATATTTTTATTAATTATTTAGGATCGGCTGTTAATTTTTTTTAAAATTCACTATTCTTGATGAATTATTTATTTTTTAATACATTGTATTTCAATTTGTTGCAGGTTGTGTGTGTTAATATTTATTAACATATTTACAGCCTTAAATACTAAAATTAAAAATACATGAATGTAAGATTATGCATTATAACAACTGCCGGATTGTTTTTTACGGGGCAGTTTGTAAATGCTCAAAAAAAAACTAATGATAGTTTAAAGGAGGCGAATATACAGGAAGTAGTAGTAACTGGATATCAGAAAAAAAGTAAGGATGAAGTGAGTTCTGCTATTACTGTTGTATCCGGGAAATCATTATCTAACTTTTCTGGTTCTACTATGGGAAGTAATGCATTGCAGGGGAAGGCTGCCGGAGTAGATGTTTCTGCATTAAATGGGAAACCTGGTGGAGGATCAGCAATTAATATTAGAGGACTTGGTAATATTACAACCTCAGTAGGAGCATCCAATCCATTATATGTTATTGACGGGTTTATTGTAGGAAATGATCAAAGAGCACAAGATGTTTTTAATTCTATAAACCCTAGTGATTACGAAAATATTTCAGTACTAAAGGATGCCGCAGCAGCAGCAATCTATGGTTCACAGGGAGCTAATGGGGTAATTGTTTTAACTACCAAGAGTGGTAAATCAGGAAAACCTGTGATTACTTTAAGTTCTCGTATGGGATTTTCTGAACGAATTAATGACATCAATTTTAGGATGATGAATTCTGCCCAGAAAATTGATTATGAAAAACAAATGTTTAATTTGGGAATTCCGGGATATACCCAGTGGACTGATGCCAGAACTAATGCTGCACTTGCATTAGATCATAATTGGCAAAAGGATATTTTAAGAACTTCATTTATAGAGTCTTATCAGGTAGGGATCAGAGGAGGAAATGATAAATCCAAATATACTATTTCATTAGGTTATGATTCTGATAACGGGATCGTTCAGAATATTCATGCGTACAAAAGATATACCGGTAGGATGAAGTATGAAGCTAATCCAACTGATAGATTGAGTTTTGGTACGTCCATGGGGGTAAACTATAGCAGATCTCAGGAAACAAGAGATAGAAATAATACACAGAACCCATTTAGAGCGATGTATGCTTATAACAGTTTTGAACCTGTTTATAATCAAGATGGTAGCTATAATGCTACAAGACAAGGATTCCCTATCTTGGAGGCTCTTAAAAACAATCCTGAATTCATCAACTCTTTAATTTTTGATGGAAATATATTTGCTCAATACAAAATTACAGAAGGTTTAAATTTTAAAACTCAATTAGGAGGGTATTTTAATAATATTAGAAGAACCAGTACAATATTTAGAGGATCATTTCTAGATAATATATTAGGAATCAACGGGCAGGTTACAGAACAAAATCAAAATCGCTTTAGATATACCAATTCGAATACATTAAACTATGTAAAGTCGTTTGGAGATCATAGTTTTGACTTTTTAGCTTTAGTTGAGTACACAGAATTCAGGAATGACTTTATCAGTGGAACAGGAAGAAGTTTTGCAATACCATCAATAAGCCAATTAAATAATACGGTTGTACCTTTTGCTGTTGCTGGATATAATGAATTATTCAGAACATTCTCCTATGGAGGTTTTGTAACATATGATTTTGCTAAGAAGTATGTTGTAACAGCTTCCGTAAGACAAGATAGGGATTCTAGATTTGGAAGAAATAATAATATCTCAGAACCATTCTGGTCAGTGAGTGGAGCCTGGAATATTAGTAATGAAAACTTTTTAAAGGATAAAAATATAGTATCTCTTTTAAAGCTTAGAGCATCAATTGGTACAAGAGGATACAATAACATTGGGCTTAATTTGAATAATGTTCTTATGTCAGGAGGGGCTTATGGAAATTTTCCAACAGCCGCACTTAACAGTAATTATGGAAACCCAGATTTAAAATGGGAGGTGACAAGATCACAGAACTATGGAGCAGAATTTGGTTTTTTAAAGAATAGAATTAGAGGGACACTAGATTATTTTATTGATCAAAAGAGAGATTTTATTCTAGCTATTCCTAACTTAAGTTCAGAAGGAGGAGCTTACTCAAAAAATATTAATGCTGGAGATCTTGTTAACAAAGGTTTAGAAATTAGTTTGTCAGCCGACATTATTAAATCTAAGGACTTTAATTGGAGTGTACGTGCCAATACAAGTATCATGAGTTATAAACTTAATAAATTGAGAAATGGTGAAACAGAAAGGATATATGATATTAATATTTTAAGAGAAGGATACGAACCGTTTTCATTTTTCTTAGTAAGAAGCGCAGGGGTTAATCCTGCTAATGGTAATGAAATGTATTATACTAAAGATGGTGGATTAACAGAAATTTACAATTCTAATGATGCTGTTTTGTTAGAAAACAAATCTCCTCTTCCAAGATTATTTGGAGGATTTGGAACTAGTCTTTCTTATAAGGGTATTGATCTACAAGCTGACTTTACTTATAAATCAGGAAATTATACCTACAATTATATGGCTCGTGATATGTTGAACTATAGTAACGGTGCTCTTGGTAATATGAGAACTGACGCAGCCAACTATTGGACAACACCAGGTCAAACAAATGTGTTACCAAGACCTAATAATCCAAGTAATGCTCCAGGAGGTGCTACAGGGTTACAAACCACAGATCGCTTTTTACAGGATGCTTCCTATCTTAGATTGAGAAATGTAAGTATTGGATATACTATTGATAAAAGAACAATCGGAGAATCATTACCTGTTAACAAAATAAGATTATCATTAACAGGACAAAACCTTGCAACCTGGACAAAGTTTCAAGGAGATCCGGAGGTGTCAATCGGATCGGGTGAAAATCAAACCGGTGCCGGACAGACATTTATTAGCGGTGCTTATGCACTATATGGCTATCCAGCTGTAAAAACTTATTTATTTGGAATTGAAATAGAATTTTAAACATTTAGAAACATGAAAAAAGTAATTAGTATATCAATCCTTTCATTAATATCTTTCTTTAGCATTCAGTGTAGTGCGGATAGGTTTGATATTATACCTAACGATCAAGATACTCCGGATAATATTTTCACTACTGAAACTAATTATAGAATAGTATTAGATGGTGCTTACGATGCATTTAAAAGCCCAACTTATTACAATGGAGATACGGGAAGTTCAATAATACTTGGAGACGTATTAGCGGATAATCTTATTTTAAATCCACAAGGAAGACAAACCAATAGGAGCGCTTATGAGTGGTCTTATACTCCACAGTCAGCAACAGTTACAGGATTATATTCTTCTGCATATAGAGTAATTTCCAGAGTTAATAATGTATTGGATAATCTCAATAGAGTTCCTTATACAGATTATATGAAGAATATTGAAGCGGAGGCTAAAGCGATCAGAGCATTTGCTCATTTTGATTTAGTTAGAGCCTATGCGAAAATTCCTACACAAAGCAGTGATGCAATGTCTTCTATGGGAATTGCTTATGTAACAACTTTTAATCCTGAAATTAAACCGTCAAGAGACGCATCTGTAAGTATTACATATGATAAGATTATTGCAGATTTAGAAGATGCGTTAGTTAAAATTAGTCCGGACACCAAATTTATTGGAAGGTTTACTAAAGCTTCTATATTAGGGTTTTTATCTCGTGTTTATTTATATAAAGGAGATTATGCTAAGGTAATAGAATATGGTGAGCAGTCTATAGCACTTTCTTCATCGGTAGGACTAAGATCTAGTTTTGTTAATGTATGGAGAGATGCATCTGATGATGGAGAGTTGTTTACCATTTTAAACTCTAATATAGCTGCAGATAACGTAACTGTAGGAGTAGCTTATAATCAAATGGTACGAGGAATTCGTTCAGAGTATAATGTAAATTATGACTTATTTACAAAGTATAAAGATACCGTAGATATCCGTAAAGAAGCATATGTTGTTACAGCTAACTTTGCAACAACACCTTATAATCATGTGATAAAATATGCCTACCGAGCATCAATTTCGGTAACACAAGTTGTAGATATTAAGTTATTAAGATCTGCTGAAGTATATCTTAATGTTGCGGAAGCATATATGAAATCCCCTGCACCTAATCCGGCTTTAGCTCTTGAAAAACTTAATAAACTAAGAGCACAAAGATATGACAAATATGTTCCTGGAACAGAAACAGGAACGGATCTATTAAATGCAATCTACCTTGAAAGAAGATTAGAATTAGCATTTGAAAATGACCGTTTTTGGACGATTAAAAGATTAGGACAGGCGGTCGTAAGATCTGATTTTGGTTCATCTGTCAATGGAGGAGGAACTGATGCTCCATCAGGTGCATTAAAAACACTTCCTGCAGGTCACTATAGATTTGTATTGCCAATTCCACAAGAGGCGATCAATCTAAATTCTAATTTGAAACAAAACCCAGGATATTAGTCCTTTTTATAAGTTAATTTTTAAACCCTGCTTTAAGCAGGGGTTTTTTATTTTAAATGGTTTTGATTTTGTTACTCAATTTTATCCTTCTCTTGGAGTAATATTATTCAAACAACACCACTTTATTCTGATAGCTTTTAGGCGTGATACCCACTAGCTGTTTAAATACCCTTGTAAAATAGTTAGTGTCTGAAAATCCTGTCTGATAGGCTGTTTCTTTAATACTGTTATGTCCAGCTAATAACTCCTTAGCTTTGTTGATTCGCTCTTGCAAAATGAAGTCATTTGGAGAAGTGCCCAGTTCATCTTTAAACATTTTAAAGAAATTGGATTTGCTGACATAGGCCAATTTTGCAATACTGTCAATGGATAATTTTTGATGAAGATTTTTCCTTATGTAATCGACAGCAAAACCTATCCTGGATTTATTTTTAGCAATATTTTTTTCCACCATGCTTCTTGCCTGGGTCTGCATCAATCGTATTAAAAGTTCTTTCAATGCAAAATCAGCCATGACATCTTTTTGAGAATTATCATCCATGGCAATTCTCATGATATTATTAGTCGCCATAGCTAACGGTTTATTATTAAAAAGAAAATACTCATCAAGCTGAATATGCCATTGGGATGTTTCATCAACTTTAGGCAGCGTATAGTTCAGGTAATTTAGAGAGTCTTCTATAAAATCAGGATTCAGACTTAATGAAATACATTGGGCAGGTGTTTCATCTGCTTCAGGAAAATCAATAACCATAGTTTCTCCAGGAGCAACTAACATACTCTCCCCAGGAAAATAGTCAAAATAACCTGTCTTATTCTCCAGCTTCATATGTTTTTTACCTCTTAACATGGCAGTGAAAGCAATAGTCTCAAAATGAAGTTTGACATCAAAGGCAGTCTTGTGAGTTTCATAGATACTGAATTCACAATTGTTTAGATTGAACTTGGTTTGGTGTTCAACCAAACTTATCAACTGATTTTCTTTTTTCAGTTTAGGGGTATTTAATAAAAATTTATTATCATTCATTTCTAAACATTTTTAGACCGGTTCTCTCAAATATAAGAAAATATAAAGCGAGGGTGTTGTTAAAAAATTATAAAATTCTGGTTTGTACTATTTTGAAGTTTTTTTATAGGATTGTGCTATCTGTTGTTGCTTGGGAAATGTAATTTGGCATTACAGAAAATTAAAACAATAAGAATATGAGCACAATAACAGAACAAAAATCAGAAACGACTTTACAATGGCCTGAATTTAAAAGTAAATATGATAACTATATCAATGGTCAATTTACCGCTCCGGTTAACGGGCAATATTTTGATGTCGTTTCTCCTGTCAATGGAAAGAACTTCACACAAGCGGCTCATTCATCCAAAGAAGATTTAGAGTTGGCCGTTGATGCTGCTTATAAAGCATTTCAGACATGGAAAGATACTTCATCAACGGAGAGAAGCATTATTTTAAATAAAATTGCTGACAGAATTGAGGAGAATCTAGAATATCTGGCTATAGTGGAAACGATTGATAATGGTAAGGCAGTTAGGGAAACATTGGCTGCAGACTTACCTTTAGCTATTGATCATTTCAGGTATTTTGCTTCAGTAGTTCGTGCAGAAGAGGGATCACATAATGAACTAGATAAAGATACTGTATCTCTTATTGTTCACGAACCTCTAGGAGTAATTGCACAGATTATTCCCTGGAACTTTCCTTTATTAATGGCCATTTGGAAATTGGCGCCAGCTTTGGCTGCCGGAAACTGTGTGGTTTTAAAGCCTGCGGAAAGTACACCTATCTCTATTATGGTTTTAATGGAAATTATTGGAGATCTGTTGCCACCGGGTGTGGTTAATATCGTTAATGGTTTTGGAGCAGAATTGGGAAGAGCATTAGTGACCAACCCTAAAGTTTCAAAAGCTGCATTTACAGGTTCTACAGCTACCGGACGTTTAGTAATGCAGTATGCTACTGAAAATATTATTCCTGTTACCTTGGAACTTGGAGGGAAATCTCCGAATGTTTTCTTTAGTTCAGTAATGGATGCTGATGACGAATTTCTAGATAAGGCTGTTGAAGGAGCTGTTCTTTTTGCTCTTAATCAGGGAGAAATATGTACTTGTCCTTCCAGACTATTGGTTCAGGAAGATATTGCCGATGCATTTATTTCAAAGGTAATCGAAAGAGTAAAAGCCATTAAAGTAGGAAATCCTTTGGATAAAACAGTAATGATGGGTGCTCAGGCATCTCAGATTCAGAAAGATAAAATTTTATCTTATATCAAATTAGGGAAGGAAGAAGGAGCTGAGGTTCTTGTCGGAGGAGATGTTAATCATGTTGGAGATGGTTTAGAGAACGGGTATTATATTCAGCCGACCATTTTCAAAGGAAACAATAGGATGAGAATCTTCCAGGAAGAAATTTTCGGACCTGTTTTAGCTTTCACAACTTTTAAGGACGAGGAAGAAGCAATAAAAATTGCTAATGATACTATTTATGGTCTTGGAGCTGGAGTTTGGACAAGAGATGCTCATCAATTATATAATGTTCCACGCCATATTCAGGCAGGAAGAGTATGGGTGAACCAATACCACTCTTATCCGGCAGGAGCACCTTTTGGAGGATACAAACAGTCAGGAATAGGAAGAGAAAATCATAAAATGATGTTGGACCATTATCGTCAGACTAAAAATATGTTGATTTCTTATAACAAAAACAAATTAGGTTTCTTTTAATTTTTTAATATTAGAGTGTCCGTTTATCCCATTATTATGATGGGATAAACAGGTTCACAATAATAATTTATAAAAAAGTACCTCACTTGATTGTAGACTATTATGAAGAATATTGACATCAACTAAATAAGATTAATGTTAGCCTGGCAGAAAATTATTTGTCAGGTTTTTTAAACTTTATATAAATGAGTTACAGAGTTGCAACATTGTGAAAAGATCAGGCAAATTGTAAGGATAATGAGAGACTCTGTCAATGTAAAAAACAAAACAATAAAATGGAAACAAAAATATCCAGATTATCTGCTACAGAAAAAGCACTTGAAGTCATCTGGGAATTAGAAAAAAAGTATGGAGATCTGATGTTTTATCAGGCCGGCGGATGCTGTGAGGGAACTCAGCCTCAGTGTTTTGAAAAAGGAGGCTTTTACCCGAGAATGAATGATGCGATGATAGGAACCATCAATGGTCATGAATTTTGGATTGATCGTGATTTATTCGAATATTGGAAGTACTCTCACTTTACATTGGATGTGACCGACGGATTCGGACCCGGCGGTTTTTCTCTGGAAACTCCATTAGGTAAAACATTCAAAGTGCATTACAAACTTTTTACCCCGGAAGAATATGAAAATCTTGAACCGGTAAAACGTAGTGAGTAAAGTGTATTTTTAGCCCTTCTTAGGTTATTAGCTCAATAATTTATCATGAAGGCTTCAGCTACTTACCTTGACAAACCGATTGACAAACATGGCTGCGACTACATCACCAACAGCATTTAGAACAGTTGCTAAAGGGTCTACCAATGTTCCGATGATCATTACTGCGGGGATAGCTTCCTGTGGTAATTTATACACGGATATCATCAGCATTTCACCAATATAGCCACCATTTGGAATTCCACCGGCTACAATACTTACAAAAACTGTAATCCCTAATGCTAAAAGCAAATTAGAAGGTTCAAAAAAATCTCTTCCGATAATTAAAAAAGCCACATAGATTTTAATGATTGAAGATATGGACGAACCATTTTTATGTAACGTAGTCCCGATAGGGATGACCAGATTGGCAATTGAATTAGGAATACCAATTTTTGAAGCTGCCTGTAAATTGGCAGGCATAGTCGCAAAGCTACTGCAGGTACTTAATGCTGTAAGGGTAGGATAGATAGCGTTGGTCCAGAAACTTTTGACACCATTTCTTCCCCCTGCTACAAAAGCATACAGCGAAAAGAAGACTAAAAAATAAACTGTTCCTACAATATAATATAACCCTAACGGTTTTCCATAGAAGCCAAAAAGCTGAGGTCCTACTGTAGCAACCTGATAAGCAAAATAGGCTCCTAGACCAATAGGCGCTAGTTTCATGACCAATAAAAGCAATTCTTTCATCACTTCATAACCTGAAGCAATAAAAACCCGGAAAGGTTGTCCACTTTCTCCTGTTTTTCTGGCTGCAAAACCTGTTAAAAAGGCAAATATTAAAAGAGCCAGCATATTTTTTCTGGAAAACAGTTCTGTAAATTCTCCCACTGTGAAAAAGCTGACAATTCTATTTCCCCATGTTTCATGATCTGCGGCTTCTGATATGATCTGAGAGCTTCCGGAAACAGAAGAAACGGGAAACAGGTACACTGCACCAATTGTAAAAATGGCGGCAGTTAATATAAAAAGCAAAAATGTGAAAGACATCATAGAAATAATTCTTCCAAATTTTGATTGTTGCTCTAAAGAGGCGATAGAATTGGATACGGCAAAAAATACCAAAGGAACCACACTTACAAAAAGAAGATTAAGAAAAATGTCGCCGAGTGGTTTGATATAGTCCACAAAACCAGGAGCTACAATCCCAATAATGCTCCCAACAGTAATCCCTAAAAGTAAAAGTATAATTCCCGAATAGTTTTTAAAAACCTCTTTCATGTAGTGCTTTTTATCAAAGATAGGTTTATTTTTAACATATTATTATATAATTTTCCAGCTTAAATTATTTAAATTTGAGTAAACAAACGTCTCTATGGCTTATATAGATTACTATAAAATTCTAGGCGTAGATAAAAACGCAACCCAGGATGACATTAAAAAGGTATATAGGAAACAGGCAAGAAAACTGCATCCGGACCTTAATCCTAATGACAAAGAAGCTGAAAGAAAATTCAAAGAACTAAACGAAGCCAATGAAGTACTGAGTAATCCTGAAAACCGTACCAAATATGATAAGTATGGAGAGAACTGGAAGCATGGCGAAGAGTATGAAAAAGCCCAACAGCAGCAAAGACAGTATCAAAGTCAAAATCAAAGCTATGGTGGATACTCGGGTGCTGATTTTGGAGAAGGTGAAGACTTTTCGGATTTTTTCCAAAGTATGTTTGGCGGTGGCGGTGGCTATAGCCGAAGTTCTCGTGGAAGTGCTTCAGGAAAATTTAAAGGGCAGGATGTTCAGGCTGAGCTAACGCTGAATTTAAGAGATGCTGCAAAAACACATCCACAAACTTTTGATATTAATGGTAAGAAAGTAAGAATTACAATTCCTGCAGGAGTTTATGATGGACAGCAGATCAAGCTGAAGGGACATGGGAATCCTGGTGTAAATGGAGGTCCTAACGGGGATCTGTACATTACATTTAGTATTCCGGCAGATCCGGATTTTGAAAGAATAGGGGATGACCTGAAAACAAAGGTTGCTATTGATCTGTATACTGCTGTGCTAGGTGGCGATGTAAAAGTACATACTCTGGATGGTGGCGTCAACCTGAAGGTGAAACCTGAAACACAGAACGGAGTTACTGTACGGTTAAAAGGTAAAGGATTCCCTGTTTATAAAAAAGAAGGGCAATTTGGTGATTTGTTTGTAACCTACGAAGTAAAATTACCGGTAAACCTTACGGATAAGCAAAAAGAACTTTTTGAACAACTTAAAAATTCTTAGGTCATGGATGAAAGAATATCGCGAGAAGACCTCGTAAAAATATATAATATTGAGATCACTTTTTTTGATGAACTCGTTGAATATGGTCTTTTAAGAGTACAGACAGAAAACGATATCCGTTATCTGATGTATGATGATTTGCCAGCTTTTGAGAAGTTTACCAATTTGCATTATGATCTGGAAATTAACATGCCCGGTTTAGAAGTGATTCATGATATGCTTCAAAAAATGGAGACTCTGAGAAGAAAAAATCGGGAATTAATCCATAAACTTTCAGAAATAAATGTTCGATATGAAGATATTTAATTTAGTTTTGTAGTCTTTAAAACAAATTAAATAGTTTCAAACAATGAGCGAAGAGAAAGTAATCCGGCTGAATGTAAAGAGAAGGGATTTTGAAGAAATTTATTTTAAGGGTAATCAGGAAAGCTTATTTTTCTCACCAACTACAAAAAGCAAGACCATTATTACGATTGTAGTTGCATTGAGCTTGTTCATTGTATTTTGTTTAAAAGATCATTTGAGTCAGGAAAACTTCGGTGTTTTATATTTTATAAGTTTTATTTTTCTTCTTTGTGCTGTTTACCTTTCAGTAAGCATTAACAAAGTTTCAAGATGGAAAAAAGAGGTGTACAGATATTTAAAATCTCTTGAAGATTCTAAGGTGTATGAAATAAGATTTAATGATGAGTTTTTTGACGTTAATCTTAATGGTCAGCATGAATTGAGTGAATGGAAAGAGTTTGTCAATGCAGAAACTCAAGATGATTATATTTCCCTGGAAGGAAAGTATCATTATATGTTTCCTCAAAAATCGATGACTAAACAGGACTATGCTATATTAAAACAAGCTATAAAGAAAAATATAAAATAAAAAAACAGAGCGAATTGCTCTGTTTTTATTTTTATGACTTAGTCTAACCAACCCATTTCCTTCATCCATTCATCATTGTAGATTTTCCCTACATATCTTGAACCATGGTCATGAAGTAAGACAACAATTACATCATCTTTTGTGAACTGATCTTTCATTTGTACTAATGCAGCGATAGCACTTCCTGCAGAATAACCACAGAAGATACCTTCTTCTTTAGCCAGTTTTCTCGCATAAATAGCACCATCTTTATCTGTTACTTTTTCAAAATGATCAATAACAGACATATCATAGTTTTCAGGAATAATGTCTTCCCCAATTCCTTCTGTAATATAAGTATAAGCATGATCATAATGAAGTTCACCGGTTTCATGAAATTCTTTTAAAATTGACCCATAAGTATCTATACCGATTACTTTGATATCAGAATTTTTCTCTTTAAAGAATGTCCCACATCCGGTAATAGTACCTCCTGTTCCTGCTCCTACCACAAAGTGGGTCAGGTTTCCTTCTGTTTGTTCCCAGATCTCAGGAGCTGTAGATTCATAATGAGCAGCTCTATTGGATAAATTATCATATTGGTTAACATACCATCCGTTTTCAGTCTCTTTAGCCAGTCTTTTGGAAACTGAATAATAAGAACGGGGATCTGTAGGTTTTACGTCTGTTGGACAAACAATAACTTCTGCTCCTACAGCACGAAGGATATCACATTTTTCTTTAGATTGTTTAGAATTGGTTACAAAAATACATTTGTAGCCTTTGATGATTGCGGCAAGTGCTAATCCCATTCCGGTATTTCCCGAGGTCCCTTCGATAATGGTACCTCCAGGTTTTAATCTACCATCCTTTTCAGCATCTTCAATCATTTTAAGAGCCATTCTGTCTTTTACAGAATTACCAGGGTTGAAGGTCTCTACTTTTGCTAAAACTAATGCAGGGAAGTCTTCTCCTAAAACTTTGTTAAGCTTTACCAGTGGAGTGTTCCCTATAGTTTCAAGAATATTTTTCGCGTATTTCATAAATGTTTTATAAGCAGTGCAAAGATACAGCTTTAAAATTATTAGCTCGTTAACTTGCTTGCAAATTGAATGAAATCAAATTGATGAGTTCAGTCGATATTGGGAGTAAAAGCGTTTATAAAAATACTTATGCTGTATATTATTAATTATACTTAATAGCTTTCACCGGTGAAATTTTGCTGATTAAATAACTTGGAACAATCAATGCTAATGCTGATATTATTAAAATCCCTACAGAGATTGAAATGATCGCTATTGGATTGAGATCTACCGGAACAGTACTCACATAATAATTTTCTGGATTTAATTTAATAATGCCAAAGAATTTCTGCAGCAATAAAAGACCCAGTCCTATAATGTTTCCATACAATAGTCCGGGAACCATGATAATCAGCGTATAATTAATGAAAGTAGCCCGTATCTGTGAATTACTCGCGCCTAAAGTTTTTAAAAGACCGATTGAGTTGGTTCTTTCAATAATAAGAATTAAAAGCACCATGATGATATTAATAATCACTACAATAAGCATAATGACAATAATCAAAGCAATATTCGTATCAAAAATACTTATCCAGTCTGTGATTTGAGGAAATTTTTCAGTTGCTTTTTCTGCGTAATTCTTATAACCTATTAATTTCTCAATTTCTGGGAAATCACTGTCGATGTCATTCACATTTTTAAAGAAAATATCCAGACCGCCAATCTCATCAGGCTTCATATCCTGAATTTTTCTTACATGATTAATTCCGCCAATAACAAATTGCTCATCAATCATTTTAATGTCGGTTTTGTAAATGCCGACTACTTCAAATTTCCTGTAAATTGGTTTTTGATCAGCCTTTGAAAATATAGTGACAATGCTATCCTTCACCTTTAAATGGAGATCCTTGGCTATTTTTTGAGAGATAACAACTCCATGGTTATATCCGACTTCCGTTACTTTTGGAGTAGTCCCTGCTATCAGAAATTTTTTAAATCGTGCACTGTCAAAATCCTTTCCTACTCCTTTGAATATAATTCCGGCAAAATTATGTTCATTACGCATAATTCCGGTAACCATAGCGTATTTTTGGACACTTTCAACATCGGGAAGTTCCTTTATTTTTTGAATATTTAAGCCCTGCTTATCAAGAACCGAAGTATTATAAGAGGAATTGGATCTCGTTGATTTTACCGTAATATGTCCACTGAAGTCTGCCAGCCTTTCTTTGATAGCTTTTTTAGATCCGAAACCGGTAGAAACCGTAATCAGAGAAACAATGATGCCTAAAGCTACAGAAAGCCTGCCTATGAAGATGATAACCCTTGAAAGATTATTTTTGTTATCTTTGGAAAACGCTATTTTTCTAGAGAAATATAAAGGAAAGTTCAAGCTTATGAATTTAGATTTCAAAATTAAAAATTTACTTCTTATTTGCCTAATTTTTTTAGGAGTATTCAATCAATATTATTCTCAAAATCAATCAAAAGGTGATTTTAAGACTGGTGCAGACAGACCTGAGCTCTATTTGCCCTTACTAAAAGGAAAGACGATAGGTATTGTTACTAATCAGACCGGTTTGATGAAAGACAAAACGCATCTGGTTGACTTTTTAGTTAAAAGCGGAATCAATCTAAAAGCTATTTTTGCTCCGGAACATGGTTTCAGGGGAAATGCAGATGCAGGAGAGACTGTGAAAAGTGGAGTAGATGCTAAGACTGGAATTCCTATCGTTTCTCTATATGGAAATAATAAAAAACCAAAACCTGAACAGCTGAAAGGGATTGATGTTGTTGTTTTTGATATTCAGGATGTTGGCGTTAGATTCTACACCTATATTTCAACATTGACCTACCTTATGGAAGCCGGAGCTGAAAATAATGTTGAGATTATGGTTCTTGATCGTCCTAATCCTCATGATGGCTATACAGATGGTCCTGTTTTAAAAAAGAGATGGACAAGTTTTGTAGGAATGCATGAAGTCCCGGTGGTATATGGTTTAACAATCGGTGAGTATGGGAAAATGGTGAATGGTGAAAAATGGTTGAAAAATGGGATACAGGCAAACTATAGGCTTATTCCAATGCAGGGTTATCATAAAAAGCAACGATATCCTATTTCTGATAAACCATCTCCCAATTTACCTAATGACAAAGCCATTAATTTATATCCAAGTTTATGCTTTTTTGAAGGAACTCAGGTTTCAGTTGGAAGAGGGACTGATATTCCTTTCCAGGTATATGGATCTCCTTGGACAAAAAGCTTGCCCTATCAATTTACTCCCAAACCCAATTTCGGTGCGAAAGATCCGTTTCTTAATGGCCAGCTATGCTACGGTGAAAACTTATCAGACTATGGCACAGATTTGAGGGAACTGAATTTAGAGTGGGTAATTAAGGCATTCAAAAATTATAAAAATCCAAAACAGGATTTTTTCCTTAAAAACTTATGGTTTGATACATTAGCAGGGACTGATGAATTGAGAAAACAAATCATTTCTGGTCAATCAATTGCAGAGATAAAGGCTTCCTGGAAATCAGATCTGGAAAAGTTTGAAAAAATCAGATCTCAGTATGTCGTATATGAAGATTAATCAAAGTCTGGTGGTGGGTTTTTATCATTCTTGCCTTTATTTAAAATAAAAAGACCGATTGATAAACCTACAACTCCGGCAAATGCAGTCATGATAGCTCTTTGTAACTTATCGGGAGCATCATTACCGATATAATTCATGAAGAAAAGAATAACAAAGGTAATTGCTGAAATGATGAGATGGTTTTTACCAAATAGTTTCATTGTATTATTTTATTTTATAAGAGATCATAATACCGCCCCTGTAAGGAAGTATTTCGCCACTTTTATTATATCCATTCGCTGCATCATATCGTTTTCCTGAAGTACGGTCATACCCTTTATAGAAGTCTTGTGACGTTCCTATAGCGGCATATACATCCATATTCCAGTTTTCCGCTAGTTTGAATTGGTATCCTGCTGTGACACCCAAAAGTACAGAATATCCTTTTTGGTAGAGATTAGATTTGATAAATTTCTCATTATTGGCATTAGTATAAGTGGTACTGTTCCAGTAGTTCCATTTTTGTAAAACAAAAGAAGATACTGCAAGGTTAGCCCCTACATACCAATGTTTAAAAGCTTCATCGAAGTAATATCTTCCTTCTACAGAAGCAGAATAATATTGAAGTTCATGTCCGCCAAAAGATTTCCATGGAGAAATAAAGATATCCCCTTGTAAAGTATATTTTTTACTTAGCTGATATTCTACTCCTGCATTCACAATACCTATCGGAAGAAATAGTGCATTACCCTTTACATATAAGTTTTTTTCTTTACCCTGCTCTTGTGCTTGTATTTTTCCTAGAGAAAAAAGTGTAAGAATACTTATTAAAATTTTGTATTTCATCCTTCGAGATTATTTTAGCTGTTTAAGCAAATTTTCAGCCAGAGTAGATTCTTTATTAGATTGAGTTGCTAAGTTTCTGGACATCTCAGCATATGTTTTTGCCATTTCTTTATTACCAATAAGAAAATAAAGTTTGGCTAAAATATAGGTGTTTTCAGAAGTCTCTCCTCTCATTACTGATTTTTCAGCCCATTCAACTGCTTTTTTCAGAGAAGTCGTATTTTTTACCTGATCAGAAAATATCCAGGCTGCTTTTAACAATTCATTGGGTTCAAATGAATCAGAGTTTTTGTAGTATTCAAGAGCTGCTTTTTCATACTCTGGAAAATTTTTGTTCTGTTCGTAATAGCTTAACTTTGTTTGGTTCAGCTTAATTAAAGCTTCGTACTTTCCAACTAAAGGCTCTGCTGTTTTTAAAAAATAATCTTCATTGATTCTTTTGTTTTTTTCATCAATAGATTGAGCTGCGACTTTTGATAATATAAGCTGATGATCAAACTCTTTGTACGTTTCTTCTGGAAGATATTTGATAATATCCGCTTTTTTCGATGTGAAAACTTTATAGTTTGGATCTTCAACTGACTTTAAAAAGAATAATAGAAATCCTATATCGTCTTTAGACAGTTCTTCAGCTTTATTTTTATTTTCGAAATACCTTTCAGAAGCTTTTTTAGCAAAATCATAATCAGAAGTGGAGTTTAATTTCATGATATTGATTAAAAATTCAGGATCTTTCTCACCTTTTGCAAAACGATCTTTTAAAGATCCTTTCTTGTTGCTGGGAGAGTTAATATCCTGAGCCATAGCAAGAAAAACACTTTCTTCCATATAGCCGAGGTTTTGTGAGATCAGTTCACCATCACCATTAAGAAACAAATAGGTTGGATAAGAACGAACGCCATATTTGGCAGCAATTTCCCTTCCTTCTCCTTTTTCCATATCAAATCTTGCATTCACAAAATTGGCATTATAATAGTCTCCTACAGGTTTTTTAGTAAAAACATTCCTTTCCATTAGTTTGCAGGGACCACACCAGGATGCATAGGCGTCTATGAAAACTATTTTATTTTCTTTCTTAGCTTTGGCAATAAGATCTTTAAAAGGTAAGTCCTGAAATTGGATGGATTCCTGTGCAAAAAGAATTATACTGAAAAAAACAAATAATCCGGAGATAATCTTCTTCATTCGATTAAAATTTGTAGGCGAAGATAGTTAATTTCCAAGATATAGACTGCTAATTTTAGAGCATAGCAACAGATATTAACTAATTTTAAGACCTTCGTTTATATCTTAAATAAAAGAATTGGCTGATTTTTCTTTTTTTATAACTCTAAATAAATATTATTCTTTATTTGTGTGTAAAATAAGTTTAATATTGATAAATAATGGTAGGTTGTATGCTTTTTTTTCTTGAACTTTTATTATGTTTTTAATATGGAATGATATAAAAGTTTTACGAGCCCAGTTCCAGTTGGTTTTTAACCAGATTAAAATAATCAGACCTTTTTTCTACCAGTGACTGATGATTTCCCTGTTCTACAATTTGTCCATGTTTCAAAACAATGATCTGATCTGCATTTTTAACAGTAGAAAGCCTATGTGCAATAATGAGGACAGTTCTTCCTTTAAAAAAATTCTGTAAATGATCATGAATTATTTTCTCATTTTCGGCATCGAGTGCAGAAGTGGCCTCATCAAAGAAAACAAAATTAGGTTCTTTATAAACTGCTCTGGCAATAAGAATTCGTTGTTTTTGGCCTCCTGAAATGCCGTTTCCTGAGGCGCCGATTCTGGTATTCATACCCAAAGGAAGTTCATCGATAAAGGACTTGATATTAGCGGTTTTAACGGCTAGGTCCAAGGTGTCATCATCTATGATTTCATCGCTCGTAGCAATATTTCTTTCAATAGTATCGGAAAATATATAGCCATCCTGCATAACCACACCGCAGTTTCTCCTTAGGTCCTTTGGTGAAATGTCCTTTAGATTGGAATGGTTGAAATAAATATCTCCGGAAGTAGGCTCATAAAACTTCAGGAGAAGTTTCATTAAAGTAGTTTTTCCACTACCACTGGCTCCGACAATGGCGGTTACTTTTCCCTCCGGAATAAAAAGATTGATATCCTTAAGGACAAAAGGTGATTGAGGACCTTCGTATTGAAAGGAGACATTTTTAAAATAAACTCCTTTCTCGATTCCGTTTTGTGTTGTGTATTTTTCATTCATCAACGGAAGATGATTCTTTTGTTCTTCTTCCGGATGATTCTGAACTTCATTTAAACGGGATAAGCTTAGTTTAGCATCCTGTAAAGATTTAAAAAAGCTGATTAACTGGTTAACAGGCGAATTCATTTGACCAATAATGTAAGAAACACTTAATAATGCACCCAGGGTCATATGTCCTTTGACTACAAATGAAGCAGCGAGAAATGTGACAATTATATTTTTTAGCTGATTGATGAATTCAAATCCTGAAAGCTGAATTTGGTCAAGCTTTAAAATTCTTAGATTGATTTTAAAAAGTTTCTGTTGGATTTCTTCCCATTCATTACGTTTATAATCTTCAAATTGATTAAGTTTCATTTCCGAAATGCCATTAATGATTTCATAAATTGAACCCTGGTTTTCACTCTTCTCCCGAAAGCGAAAATAATCTAATGATTTGATTTTTCTTAACCAGTAAAGAGACCAGAATACAGAGATAGTGGTAAGAATGAAATACGTTACCAGAATACGAAAATCATAAGTCCATAGTACTATAAAAAATACTGAGAAAGTAATCATGGAGAAAAGCGTAGCCAGACTTTGAGAGGTAAGAAAAAGCTCTATTCTTTCATGATCCTGAATTCTCTGATTAAAGTCTCCCATAAATTTAGTGTCGAAGAATTTGATGGGTAAATTCATTAATTTTTTGAGAAACTCAGAAATGATTTTTATATTTAATCTACTGCCGACACTCAGCATGATCCAATTACGGAATACTCCAAGCACAATATTTCCGAGAAAAAAAGCCAATTGAGCTAACAGAATATAGGTGATGATGCTTAAATTCTTTTGATTAACACCATCGTCAATCAGTTTCTGTGTTAATATAGGGAAGGCCAGGGTAGTTAAAGTTCCTAGAAGAAGAATTAAAGATAACCACAAAAACTGTTTTTTATGTGGACTCAGATATTGATAAATGTATTGTAATGAGACCTTCTCATCCCTTATATTTTTTGACTGGAAAAAACCTTCGGTAGGTTCCAGTAGTAAAGCGATACCGCTATCCGTGTTTTTTAACCACGATTTTTTAAATTCTGTTTCTGTTAGCCTAATGATTCCGTGTGCAGGATCTGCAATCGTATATACTTTTTCCTTATTGAAAAAATATTTTGAGATTTTTGTGAGAACCACGAAATGATTTTGATTCCAATGCAGAACGCATGGCAAAAACTGATTTTTTAAATCCTCAATTGATAATTGCGTGGCTAAGGTTTTAAAGCCAATTTTAGTAGCGGCATTATTCATACTTAATATGGAAACACCTTCTCTTGAAATAAAACAATGATCACGTAAGTACTGTAGTCCATATGCTTTTCCATAATACGCTGTTATCATAGCCAAGCATGATGGACCACAGTCCATTTTATCATGTTGAGGAATAAATTTCATTATCTTTCTTCTAACAGAATATCTTCAGTTTGTTTCACTGTTTTGGTTTCTCCCACAATTTCGATTCCCTTTTTATCATAGATCATCGAAAGGAAATATAAACCTGCTTCTATAGGCCAGTCTATTTCAAGTGTTTTTAATAATTCGGAAACTTTCCAGTTTTTATGAGTATTGAGATGATCTATAATGTTTTTTAATTCTGGATGGTATCTCATCTCTATTTTTGAGCCTCTTACAAAAAGATAGAATGTATCTTTATTTTCATCAATGCTGTAAATCATTTTAAAAGGTTCATTAGACCGGATTTCTTTTTCAAGTAGGAATTCATAGCCATCTACATTATACTGGTCTTCTTTCTCTCTTGTCTGAGGAGGAGCCTGCCAGCCGGCATTGCTTAAAAGACTGTTTTTGTATTCGTCATACAGATATTTGAAAAATGATTCCGTAGAACCTTTAAGCAGATCTTCATCTAGTTTTAGAATGGAAAGGAACTCTTCAAAGGTCTTATTGTTTTCCAGATAATTATGTTGCGGATCAATAACATCTTTATTGATGTCGATATAGTTGGTGTAGAACGTATTAAGTACTTTGTCAAAAAACTTAACTTTTGAAGGATTATTAAACCAAAATGTAACGCCTACTGAAAGGTCATCACTTTTACCGATATGGAATTTATTCCATGGCATATAGAATAAGTCTCCTGCTCCGAAATCATACTTTTCTGCATGTTCCAGCAAAGGATCTATATCGAAGTTGTTATGCTTAGTACCCGTTAAGTCTTTATATTTTTCCTGATCCCAGATATACATGGTTTTTTCACCGGGGCCTAAATGGAAATGCAACACATTTTCTCCTTTATGATCCTGGTGAATTCCCAGCGGGGTCCAGCCGTAATTTCCGATAAACACAGTTACGTCTACTCCTGTAGCAGGAATTCCGATAATTTCAAGAAGAGGTTCTGCGATCAATCTTAATTCTTTACCAACAAAATCAGAATGTCTTTCCATGAAATTAACAATCAGTCCGAATTTTTCTTTGAAAATCCGGTTGCAATAATCGATGATTTCCTCATTTTCAAATGGAGGATTTTTATATAATTCTTCGATGAAATCAGCATTCTCTTTACCTTTTCCCTGAGAAGGAAAATAAAGCCTGAAACCATCAAGATCTTTTGTCTTAAATCTATTGATCAGCCCATCAACCACAGCATCTTTCAGTTTTTTGATCAGTTCTTCTGATATCACATTTTTAATGACACAGGTTTGTGTAAAGTTTTTATTGGTACTAATAAAGCTCTCCCAAAATTCTTTATTAAAATTTGTATCCATAGTATAAGAGTCTGTTTAAATTTTATTCAGTAATAATTTTATGGCGGATAATTTGACCATGTTTTCAGAGGATTCCATTAAGAGTTCATAATTTCTGCATAATCTTCTATCGTTATCAAACCAAGCAAATGTACGCTCTATAATCCATCGTTTATGAATTGGCTCAAACCCTTTTACTTTTTTGTCACTCCGCATTACGATCTGAATGATATAATTAAACTTAATTCTTATTTCCTCAATAATCTCTCCTCTATAACCTCCGTCCGCCAGGATTACCTGAAGCGGAATTAGTAAATATCGCAGTGTTTTGATCAGTAACAATGCAGCCTTACTGTCATGAACATTGGCTACACTTACCATTACGGCTAACAAAAAACCATTTTTGTCTACCACAACGTGTCTCTTGATTCCTTTTATTTTTTTACCTCCGTCAAAGCCATTGAGTGAACGGTTATTTCCCCAACGAACACTTTGACTGTCAATAATTCCTAAACTTGCCTGCGCTTTCTGACCCCTGTTTCGTCGTACTTCCTCTCTCAATTTTGATAATAATAAATCGAAAATCTCCAGATTTGACCATTTTGAATAATAGTAATAAACCAATTGCCATTTGGGAAAATCATGAGGTAAAAGTCTCCATTGACAGCCTGTTTTTACTAAATAACTGATAGCATTCCAAATGACAACCAAATCATATTTTCGTTTTCTGTCATCAAAATCTAATGCTTTTTTTATAAATTGCCACTGAGTTTGGGTTAAGTCTGTTGGATACATTGATGTTTTTTTCTTTTGCAACTCTAAAATGACAATTTTTATGCAACTTTTAACCCTTACTATTTTTTATTATTACTTTTTTAAACAGGCTCTAAGTTTTTAAATAAAAGGCAACAGGGAACCTTGGCTCCCTGTTGCCTGATTGAATTATCTTTGTACAACTACCACAACAACTTGTTTTGGCTGCTGTACTTGTTGACGACGTACCTGCATATTGTTATCATCTTGTTCTCCGAATCCTCCTCTTAATTGGTTTTGCTCAAGTGGAGAAAGGTCTTTTACTTTTAAAAACTCTTTTGCATTGAAATTTGCTTTTTTCATGATAATAATTTAAAAATGATTTTTGTGGATCAAAGTTTATAGACATTAGTTCCTTCGTTGGTCTCTTCTTGCAAGAAAATATTTTGTATTCCTATTTTTTTGATTCTTTAAAAAAAAATATAGGATAAGATATTAAAGCATATAAAATAGATGAGCAATTTTTCTATACCTATCATAAGACTATTTATAACTTGATAAGATGGGATATTTTATTTTATAAAATAAATAATTCAATATATAGTGATTTATATTCATTTGGAAACAGCTATTAATTATGGTAAAATTTCAAGTTGCATCTCTTAATCATGTGAATTATTTTTTCTAAATTTAGAAGGATTGATTTAGCTAAATGCTACACTTTAGTGTAGAATTATCATTAAACTTGAATTAATTTTTAAAAAACTATAACTAAAATGAAATTTATGAATGAAAACATTAATGGCCTCTTTTTTCCAAAAAACAGGGTAGGATCTATCTCGGGAGAAGAGATTTCACAATTAAATAATTATTGGGAAGTGACAGATGCTTTTTCCAGAATGAGCTATATGAGTGTGTATATTATAGATTATTATCATAAAAATTTTGAATATGTGTCTCAGAATCCCTTATTTCTTTGTGGGCTGACTGCTGAAGAAGTTAGAAGTATGGGATTTGAGTTTTATTTTAAATATGTAAAAAAAGATGATCTTGAATTACTGTTAAAAATAGATCAGTTAGGATTTGATTTCTATAAGAAGATTCCTATGGATGAAAAGAAATGGTATACGATCTCTTGTGACTTTCATCTCTTGAGTGATAATAAGCCTGTTCTGGTCAACCATAAACTAACTCCAATTTTTCTTACCAAGGAAGGAAAGATATGGAAGGCACTATGTGTTGTTTCACTTTCTACACATATGGAAGCGGGAAACATTACTATTTCTAAATGTGGATCTGGCGATTATTGGTCATATGATATTAAGGAAGATGTATGGAGAAATCAAAAGAAAGTAAAGCTGACAGAAAGAGAACGGGACATTTTACGGTATTATGCGCAGGGTTACAGCATTAATGGAATTGCAGATAAGATTTTTATCTCTCCGGATACTATTAAATTTCATAGAAGAAAGCTATTTGAAAAAATACAGGTGAGCAATATTTCCGAGGCATTATCTTTTGTGAAGAATAATCAATTATTGTAGTTTTGAATTATAGAAGGATATAAAAAACAAAAAAACCACCTTAATAAGGTGGTTTGTGGTTTCTCCAGGAATCGAACCAGGGACACATGGATTTTCAATCCATTGCTCTACCAACTGAGCTAAGAAACCAATATGGTTGTTGAATTACTTCGTTGTTTAAGTGGGTGCAAAAGTAGTAATTTTTACTATATGATGCAACTAAAATTTAAAAATATATGAAAAATAGAAGCC
This sequence comes from Chryseobacterium piperi, assembly GCF_002285635.2. Taxonomy (NCBI): domain Bacteria; kingdom Pseudomonadati; phylum Bacteroidota; class Flavobacteriia; order Flavobacteriales; family Weeksellaceae; genus Chryseobacterium; species Chryseobacterium piperi. The sequence continues at coordinate 4,494,811 of NZ_CP023049.2, forward strand.
TGTTATTATATTAAAAGTTCAATAACAGGCTCTTATGTAATTAATATTTTATGGAAGCGTTGATAAATCTATATTAGGAGCCTGTGAAGGTGCGGTGACAGAAAACTGAGTTCCCGGAGCGACAATTGTGCTAAAAAATCCGCCATTCTGCAAATAGAAAGCATTGTTGCTTGTTCCGCCCATAGCGTCTATTCTCTGCTGCGCATTGTAAGTATTATCTACACTGAACTTAGCTGTTGAAACCGGCATCCAGGTTCCATCACTTGTTCTTACCCATTGATTCTTAAATTCGACCTTTCTTCCCTGATATCCGTTTTCAGGATTGAAGTTTTCTAAAAAACTATGAAATCTTTTAAGGTAGGTATTCGTTTGTGGTCGCTTCCAGCTGGCAATAAGTTTCCAGGCAGAAGTACCTGGTGGTAAGAACCAGGCGGTATAATCTGTTTTTCCGGTACCATCAGGTTCACCCTTTAATAAAAATTTATAAGTTTGTCCCGCTACCCAGTTATACTTATAGTAGCTCTGTCCTCCGGAACCTTCGTTCCCGAATTCTCCAATCGTCACTCCGCTACCGGCTCTGTTTAGTATTGTTTTTTGATCAGCGGGAATACTATTAGGATCATCTGTTTGGAACGGGCTCCATACGGAGAATAAAATTCTTCTTTCAGTAGCGGAATTGACCTGCATGCCGAAATAACCCTCAGCAAAGCCATTAGCCATAAAATAAGAGCCGATCTTATCTTCCCCTGTTGGAACTGTTACCTCATTGTAATAGTAGCTAACATTATTACTGGTAGGGATGGTATAATTAAGGTGGCAGGATGGTCCTCTGCGTGCCCAATAATAATAAGAGGTGTTATTGCTGAAAATATTAGTTCCTGTAGATGCTGATCCACTAAAGGTAATATCCGTTACATCTGCAAAGTAGCCACCTGTTTTAGATACACCTTGTAAATCAACTTTTACATAACCCGGAGAAGAAATTGTAAAATCTCCTGCAATGTAATTGGTATAGGCAGAACCTGCTAATGTCACATTTTTCGAAATATTACCAACAGTTACTTTTACTATGCTCGTCCCCGAAGGTACGGAAGCTTTTAAACCAATATTTAATGTTCCAGTATTGCTTACCCTGAAATAGGTACTGATAACTGTGTTTGAATTGGTCCAGTTGGCTAATTTGGCAGAAGTGATTACTTCATTTGCTCCGGAAGGTTTTACTGTTAAAAATGAATTTCCGGCAACCGGTACATTGAAAGAAGAACTGGCTAAGGAGGAAGCTAGTTTTCCCTGTTTAGAATCAGAAATGCTGTCTTCTTCTGTGATGTTGTTTCCTACACATGATTGAAACATAACCAGTGCAATACCCAACAAGGTATTCGTTAATACTTTTACTGTCATAATTGTGCTGTGATTTGGTTTTATTCTACTAATTTAATTTTTTTATTAATACAATAAATGATTATTTCACGTAATATTGATTAAATAAAAGTTAAGCTTCTAAAAAGGGAGGGAGGATATAATAGTAAATAAAAAACAAAAACCACCTTGATTAAGGTGGTTTGTGGTCTTAACAGGAGCAAACTCGAACGATTTTATAAAAGATTTAGAAATTATCGCGAGCTTAACTTATTGATATTTAATTGGCTATTTTTCTATGTACGTTGTTAAACTTATTAATTATGGTTTTAATTAATATCTCGAAGTGGATTATTTATATTGTAATCGTCGAATTGTATATTAAATCTAATATTTAAAAACTCTTTTATTGCAGTAAAATTTGGAGTAATTAATTTAGTTTCTAACCCGTACGTCATTAGGGTAGATGGTAGGGCAAGATTAAACTGGTTCATAAACTCTTCTGATTGGAAAGCTTCTAAGGGAAATCGTATATAACAATCTTTTTCATCCATGTTCGTATACTTGAGAAATATTTTTTGATTATGCTCAACAAATTCAGCTTCGGAATCAAAAGTTTTACTTTCAAACACCTGTATCTTATAATTAACCATAAAATTTTGCATGTTTGAAACTATCTGCCAATCTTTAAAACCCTGGGTTCGTAAATTATTCAGCCATAAGGGAAATTCCGAATTTTGCTCTAATTCTTTTAATGTCAAGTGTATGCACTTATGAGTATTGTTGAATCTGTTTTTTATAGACTCAAGACTAAAAGTTTGATCATATTTTGCACTTAAAGAGTCATCCCAGGCCATTACTTTATTTTCAGTTGGCAGGTTTAAATTCAGAAAATTTTCTTTTAAAAAAGAATAAGGTTTGAAGGCTTTAAAATCTTCGCTCGCGTAAATATCTCTATGTATTTTCTGATATAAATTTACAGTTGTTTGTTTTGTACCTAATGCTGCATTCTTTAAAAAGGATATAAATAAATCTTTAAATTCATCTGATTTCAAAAGGCTTATTTTATTTAAAATATGTAAAAGAGACGTTATATTGAAAATGGCGTGGTTGTTTATTTCTTTAACATCTTTTGTGTCAGTATAACAGATATAAACCTTCCATTTTATGATGTGGTTTGATGGTAATTCTTCTGGAGGCAAATATTTGTTGCTGATAAACAGTTCGATTTCAATCTTGGATTTTAATAAATGAAAATCAATGTTTGACAAGGCAATTTCTGCAAGTGTAATTTGAATCGTCGAAATGTATTCTTCAGCGATTGATAAAATTTCATATGTATTGGCAAATTTTATTTCCCATAGGCTCCCTAATGCATAGAAATTAATTATTCGTTCTTTTCCAGTGTCATTAAGCGGGAAATCATCCATTTGTTTTTCAATAGCTTGGTTATAGATTTGATCAGACTGTAGGTCTGAATCAATTTTTGCCTGTATTGGTCTAATTATCTCTTCACCTACATAATTGTAAATTCCAGTGATATTGACCACCTAATTCCTGATTAAATTGACCACTAAGAATGAAGTCAAAAAAGGTGTCTAAAAGATGGTTTAAAAATATAAAATAAATCTTTACTCTGAGCTGATTTTCTGATCAGCTTTTTTTCTTCTCATCGATTCTCCTTTAAGGTCTATTCTCAGGGAGTTGTGAACCATTCTGTCAAGTATTGCATCGGCTATTGTTTGTTCCGCAATGACTTCATGCCAGGCACTTACAGGCAGTTGCGAAGCAATAATAGTGGAACGTTTTCCGTGTCTGTCTTCTATAATCTCCATAAAATCCTGACGTTTAAGATTATCCAGGGATTGTAATCCAAAATCATCAAGGATAATAAGATCCTGCTTTTCTATTCGGTCTATCTCTTTAAGGTAAGATCCGTCTGCCTTAGCCATCTTAAGCTTTGAGAAGAGTTTGTTGATGCTGAAGTACATGACTTTATATCCCATTGTACAGGCTTTGTATCCAATGGTAGTTGCGATAAAACTTTTTCCAACTCCTGTACTGCCTGTAATAAGAATATTCTGTTTCTGTGATATAAAATCGCAGGAAGATAATCTTCCAATAGTATTCTTATCAATATTTCTGGAAGAAGAGGCCGTAATCTCTTCCATAAATGTCCTGTATCTGAACTTAGCTGTGGTAATCAATCTTTCTACCTTTCTGCTTTCCCTGTCGTCATACTCGGATTCAATCAAGTAGGCTATAAGTTCATCATTGGTATAGGAGATACTTCCTGTTTCCATTGTTGTGGAAAACGCCCTGTGCATCCCGTGGAGCTTTAAATGTTTCATTTTTTCTAATGTTGCCTGATTCATAGGTTTTGTATTAATGATTTAATTGTTAATGATTGTAGATGTTACTGATAGTATTTTCCGCCCCTTATGTTTTTGTGTTTAGGCAGTTTCTTTTCTTCAAAAAATGCATCGTCATCGGTTAGATTATCCAGCCCTCTTTCCAGAATACTTTTAATCATGGCAAGGCTGTATTTTTCATATCCCAACGCTCTTTTACAGGCATTGTCAAGTCTTATGTTGCCGATCTTTTTTGATAATGAAAGGATTCCCAGGCAGGTTTTATAGGACTGCTCAGGATGCTGTTTCTTTTCCAGGATTTTGATGATGTACTGCTCACAATATTCCCCGACAGACCTTCCCCAAGAGATAAACCGGGAGGGATTCCATTCAGTCATAAACTGATAAGATGAAGGCATATGTTCTTTTACAGTCGTATACTGATATTTAGCCAGGATTCTGTTATGGAATGCTATTCTGCGCTGGTCATAGTAAATCTCGACTGTATTTTTACTAAAAATAATGTTTACTTTTTTACCAATATAGCTGAACGGAACACTGTAATAATGCTGGTCTTTACTTAAATATACATGGCTGGTCTTATGAACGGTAGCACGTGCAGAATGCTTGAGCTGGTACATCATAGCTGGTAGTGGGGATAATGCATGTCTTTCAACCTCACGGAAAACATCAGCCCTGGAATACTTCTTTCTTTTCATGGGAGCTTCATTATATCCTTCCAGCAGGTTTTCTATAGCTTTGTTCAATGCTTCCAGGCTAAAGAAGTGATCTTTACGCAATGGAGCAAAAATGCGGGTATACACAATGCGTACCGCATTTTCAACCAAAGCCTTATCCTTGGGATGATAGGTACGCGTAGGAAGTATTGTAGTGCTATAGTGGGAAGCAAAATCCAGAAGAGAATCAGTGATGACAGGTTCGTACTTATGGCTCTTTTTTACGGCTGTACGCAGGTTATCGGTAACAATAGCTGCGGGAACTCCTCCATAATAATGCAGGGTTTTGGTAAGACTTCCAAGAAAATCTTCTTTCCCCTGGGTTCTTGTAGCTTCTACGAAGGTCATGCCACTGGCTCCAAGTATGGATACGAAGACCTCAACTTCCTGTTGTTCTCCTGTTTCTTTATTAATAATGTGAAGTTTTTTTCCTGTATAATCCACAAAAAGTTTATCCCCAGCCTTATGTTCAATATGCATGGAAGGGTTCACCTTTTTACACCATTCCCGGTAATGATGGCAAAAGCGGGAATATTGGTAGCCTGAAGGGTATTTATCTATGTATTCTTCCCATAGCAGATAACGGGTGACCCCAACACGTTTTAGTTCTTTGGATATGTAAGGAAACAACGATTCAAGTTGTTTTTTAATATTGTCCTTATCCCTTATATCGGTTGGCGGAGTCTCGAATAAATCATCTAAATCTTCATCACTCAGCTCTATCAGCTCGTCATATGTAAGCTGGTGTTCATGGAACAGGCTGATATACTTTTTAGCAGTATTGCGTGAGATACCCAGTTGTTTGCTTATCCGCAATTTACTTACCCCCTGGGTGTATAATCGTAATAATTGTTTAATGTTCAACATGTCTATTCTTTTGTTAGCCATTTGGTATTTTTTGGCTAAGTTATTCAAGACACGTTTTCTGACTTTTTTTTGGTGGTCAATTTGCTCAGGAATACCATGGTCAATTTGCTCAGGAATCAACTGATCATTTTCACAGGATTGAGATGGTCAATTTTGAAGGATTCTACAGTATAGCCATTTTTCAGAAAAAAAGGCAGCTTTTTATCTCTTTAAACTGGAAAAACAAACGATAGAACTGGCCATGTTGTGCAAAAAAATCATACAACTGACACAGGAATTCGAGCAGAAATACCTGAAAAATACAGGCAATAATGATCGCTAAAATTGGTAAGGGACAACATCTGTATGGTGCGCTTTGTTATAATCAACTAAAAGTAGACAAAGAAAACGGACAGGTTCTTTTATTAAATAAGATTCCCGAGACAATAAATAACATTTATACAGTTGCTCATTTCTCTCGCTATTTTGAACCCTATCTTGCTGTAAATAACAAAACAGAGAAACCTGTGCTTCATATTTCTTTAAATCCTGATCCTTTGGATAAATTGAGTGATGAAGATTTTAAAAGCATAGCAATGGAATATATGGAGCAGATGGGATACGATGAGCAGCCTTTTGTAGTATTTAAGCATACCGATATTGAGCGTACGCATATTCATATCGTAACGACCTGTGTCGGTATTGATGGTAAGAAGATCTCAGATCGTTATGATCGTCCCCGCTCAATGGCTGTATGCAGAGCACTGGAACAAAAATACCAGCTTACCCCAGTTACAGACAGAAAACGGCAGCAAGACAGTAAGACCTTTAAGCCGGTAGATTATAATAAAGGCAATGTAAAAAGCCAGTTGGCATCCGTTGTCCGTTATCTTCCTAAAACCTACACGTTCCAGACATTGGGAGAATACAATGCTTTATTATCACTGTTTAATATTGCTGCGGAAAAGGTAGAAGCCCAATTAAACGGTGTAGAAAGAAAGGGACTAGTCTATTTTGTGTTAAATGATAAAGGCGAGAAAACCAGCAATCCTTTTAAGTCTTCTTTATTCGGGAAACAGGCTGGACTAACGACATTAAATGAGAGTATGCTAAAGACCAAAGAAGGTGCTAAAAATAATCCTGCTAAGACTGCATTAATAAAAACCATTGCGGCTGTTTTGAATACTTCCAATAATGAGCAAGATTTTAAGCAACGATTGATACAAAAAGGAATTAACCTGGTAACTAGAAAAAATACTGACGGCCGTATCTACGGGATCACTTTTATTGATCATAAAAGTAAGAGTGTTTGGAATGGTTCAAGCCTTTCCAAACAATTATCAGCCAATGTATTTAATGAATGGTGGAATAATAATGGAGCAAAACCTATGCTTTCTTCGCCTAACATCACCAATCAAGAAAACCTCTTTACGGATAAATCTACAGTTCAAAATACAGCAACACCAATATCATCAAATTCCAATCCTATTGAAAATTGGGACAAAAATGGAGTAGGTGATCTGTTCAGCTTCTTGTTGCCAGAAGTACAGGGAGTGGATTATGAGGAAGAGGCTTTTATCAACCAGATGCAGAAAAAGAAAAAAGGGAAGAAACGTCGTCAATAGAAAAATTACACCTTGTATTGTTAGGGTTAATTAAATTTCTTCCTTTTTTACTTGCTAATTTAATTAATGAAGCTTTATGATAGACTCGTCTTTTATTATTAGTTGGTATATTGAGGAACAAGTGTCATGCCTCAGTTATTATTTAATTTCCCTATTAAGGTTTCAATTAGGATATTTTGATTTGTAATCAGTTTTGTTATTTCTTCCTGATTTTTAAG